>CAMCFB010000011.1 GCA_945874125.1 Verrucomicrobia subdivision 6 bacterium
GTACCAGACCGAGCTCCAGTTGCGCCGGAGCGGTAAACGAAATCCCATCGGATGTGTCTTTTGTCCCATAACGTTCTATGCCTTCGACTCGGCTTTCGCCTTCGTCCCTTTCTTTTCCTTCTTCACGGGAGCTGCCTCTTCTGGGGTTAACTCTCGCAATGTGATCCGAATATGACTGGTACGTTTCCGAATTGGACCCGCGCTTCCGCGTGCCTTTGGTTGGAAACGATGGAAGGTAGATCCCTCGCCCACCATCACCTCGTGCACCTTGAGCTTGTCCGCGGGGATCGAATGGTTGTTCTCCCCATTGGCGACGGCCGATCGCAAGGTCTGGAGCAGCAAACGGGCCGACTTCTGCGGAGCAAAACTCAGCCGAGCATCCGCCTCTTTCACCGACAATCCTCTCATCGCGCGCGCAATATCGCGAATCTTGAAGGCGGACATCCGCGCGTACTTCATTTCGGCTCGCGCCGTGCGTATTTCGGTACTCATTTTTGCGCCAAGACCGATACACGGTCCCCCACTTGAATTTTGGCCCCATCATTCAGCTGTTCCGGCAACCCCGCGGAAACCAATTCACGAACCTCGAGCAAGCGGCATGTGCCCAGAACCTTATCCCCTCTCAAAATCCGAAACGGCATCCCCTCTTTCGCTCCTTGGCTTCGGCCCAAATTCAAAACCAGTGCCTGCTGATCCCGATCCACCGCTACAACTTGGGCGTCCGTCAGACTACGAGCCAGAGGTCGAGGCTGATTGTTCTTGGCCAGTTCGCTGAGGGCGCGTTTGGCCGATTCAAACTCGGCCCGAGCGGCCGCTTTCTTCGCGGGAATTGGCTCCCCTGCCCAATTCGCCGCCGCGTCCAAAACGCTCTTCGTTTGCTCCGCCAGTTCCTTGGCGTAACGCTCCGCCCGGATCAACTCCCCCGAAAGGCGGGCAATCTGATCGTGGCTATCGCGCACATCGTTGCTCAGGGCTGCGATTCCCAAAATCTCGTCCCTTCTCTGCAATTCGAGCCAAGCCGCGCGGTAGGCTTTCGCTTCCGCTTGGGCCAGCAACAGTTCATCCGCCCGCGGCGACGATCCCGCCGAAAGCATGTTTCCAGACGCCAAGACGCCCAGGAGAAGGAGGAGATTCATTATTTAGTCACCTTCTCGGTGTGCCCACCGTGCTTTTTGAAGATCCGAGTTGGCGAAAATTCACCCAGTCGATGACCCACCATATTCTCCGTCACGAAAACAGGATTAAACGCCTTCCCATTGTGCACGAGAAACGTGTGTCCCACGAATTCGGGCGAAATCATGGAACGCCGGGACCAAGTCTTGATCGGCTTTTTCGCCCCCGAGCCGATTTTCTGCACCTTGACCAATAAATGGTCATCGATGAAAGCACCCTTTTTTAAACTACGACTCATGACGATCTCTTCTTTCTCCGGTCTTCGACAATAAACCGGCTCGATGTCTTATGACGGTGACGGGTCTTCAATCCCTTGGCCAATTGACCCCAAGGCGAGACGGGATGTTGACGTCCACCACCGCCCTTGCTCTTACCCTGACCTCCGCCCATCGGATGATCCACTGGGTTCATCACCATTCCCCGAGTATGAGGCCGGCGTCCTAACCATCGACCCCGACCCGCTTTTCCTAAACTCACTTTTTCATGGGAAACATTGCCGACTTGGCCAACCGTGGCATAGCAATCCGCGTGCAGCCGCCGAAGCTCGCCGGAGGGAAGACGGACCAACGCGTAATCTTTATCGATCGCGGTACAAATCGCCGCGGCCCCAGCCGAGCGAACCATCTGAGCTCCCCGTCCCGGAACCATCTCAATGTTGTGCAAAGGCAAACCTTGCGGGATCAGTCGCAACGGCAGGGCATTGCCCACCTCCGCTGGAACATTCGCCCCCGCCGCCACCGTTCCCCCGACCTTGAGACCTTCCGGAGCCAAAATATAAGCTTTCTCTTTCGCTCCGTAGTCAATTAAGGCAATGCGGGCCGAACGATTCGGGTCATACTGAATCCCGATCACCTTGCCTGCTTTCGTTCGTTTGCGGCGATTCCACTCGATGATTCGAAATTGCTTCTTGTGACCACCTCCGCGATGACGTGAAGTCGTGCGACCATGGGCATTCCGACCACCCGTGCGGCGCTTGATTTCCATCAAGCTGCGTTCCGGCGCGGATCCACGGGTGAGCTCACTAAAGTCGTGCAATTGGGTAAACCGCAACGATGGAGTCAGAGGACGAAATTCTTTGAGGGGCATAAATATTCTCCTAGACCAACTCGATCTTCTGGCCCTCGGCCAGGGTAATAATTGCTCGTTTGCCGTGGTTGGTGCGACCGGGTTCGCCTCGACGGGAACGCCGCGATTTGCCCGCCCGCCGCATGGTATTCACTCGTAGAACCTTTTTTCCAAAGAGAGCGGTGATGGCCTGACGAATTTCCAGTTTCGTCGCATCAGGAGCGACATCGAAAAGGTACTGGTTATGCGCGGTCGCTAAGCGGTTCCCCTTTTCCGAAATCCTAGGTGTCAGGATGACTTCGGTTGGTTGTCTCATGATGCTTTGGCCTCCTTGGAGCCAGCGTTCAGTCGTGTGCCCAGCTCTTTCCAGGCCTCTTCGGAAACCCAGACCATTCGACGACGCAAAAGATCCTCGGCGTTGACCTCACGAGCAGGGCGAACATCCACTTCACGCAGATTGTGGGCCGCTTTCAAAAGGGTGCTTTCCGGTTTCCCCAAAATCAAAAGGACCGACAAAGGCAACCCTGCATCCTTCAACCAAGCGATCAGCTCCTTCGTTTTGGGCGCCTTGAGGCTAGGAACCAAACCGCTGTGCAATTTTCCTTGCGTGGCCAAATCGCTGAGCGCACGACGAAGGGCCGTCCGCAGAACGGTCTTGGGAATATCCTTTCGATAGCTTCGAGGATGGGGACCAAAAGCAACCCCACCGCCACGCCAAACGGGGGAGGACTTATATCCAGCACGCGCGCGCCCCGTTCCCTTCTGATTCCACGGTTTCGTTCCAGAAAGATCCACCATCGCCTTCGTCTTGGTCGAATGAGTGCCCGAACGACGAGCCGCTCGGTAGGCGGTCACCGCTTCATGAAGCGCTTGGCTGGCCCGGCGATTCTTGAAAAGTTCAACGCCGAGCGCTTTCTCGGCTGCGGTCAGGTCGATGGTTTTCGCTTTGGCCATACAATTACCCGTTCACCGCCGCTTTTTTCGCGTCCCGCACAATGACCACACTTCCGTTGGCCCCCGGAATTGCACCGCGAACCAAAAGGAGCTTCTCCCCTTCCCGAACCTGCATGACCTTCAAATTCTGGATCGTGCAATTGTCTAAGCCTAGATGTCCGGGCATGCCCGCATTCTTGTACACCCGACCGGGGGTGGATCGGCAACCGATCGCTCCATTTCGGCGATGAGTGGTCGATCCGTGCGCATCCGCTTGCCCCGCAAAGTTGTGCTTTCTCATGACGCCGTGAAAGCCCTTCCCCTTGGAAAGGCCGTAGACGTCGACGAGTTGCCCTGCCTTAAATCGGGTGACCGCAACCTCCGTGCCCACCGCAAGATCAGCTGGCGCCGCCCGAAACTGGCGCAAGAAAAGAGGGTTTTTCCGACCTGCTTTTTCAAAGGCGACCCGCTGGGGTTTATTCGTTCTCGAACTCTTGCGCTCGCCCATCCCCATCACGACGGCTTTCACCTTATTTTTTTCGGGAGTGCGAAGTTCATACACCGTGTTCGTCTCCGCGGAGATTACGGTCACGGCCGTAGCTAGACCCTGATCGTCATAGATCCGGGTCATGCCCAACTTTTTCCCGATCATGCCAAATCTCTCAATCATCGTCCGGTTCTCCTTTTAGATCTTGATCGTGATGTCCACCCCAGCAGGTAGGTTTAATTTTTTAAGCTCGTCCACTGTTTTTCCCGATGGCTCGAGAATATCGAGCAGCCGTTTATGGGTGCGGATCTCAAACTGATCCATGCTCTTCTTGTCACAATGAGGCGAGCGATTGACGGTGTACCGCTCGATTTTGGTCGGCAAAGGAATCGGCCCGGCCACCCGGGAGCCCGTCCGAGATGCCGTCTCCGAAATCTCGCCCGCCGCTTTGTCCAAGAGACGGAAATCGAATGATTTGAGACGAATGCGGATGCGTGTCGTGGCCATAAATTAACCTTTCTTTTGTTGGGTGACTTGAGCGAGAACGCTCGACGGAACCTGTTCGAAGTGGGACGGCTCCATCGAATAGGCCGCCCGGCCACGGGAAAGGGATCGGATCGTATTCACATATCCAAACATTTCCGCCAAGGGCACCTCGGCCTTCACCACCGAGGTCAGATTCTTCGAGTCGACATTCATAATCTTTCCCCGGCGCCGATTGATATCCCCCAAAATATCGCCTTGGTACTCGTCCGGAGTCGAACACTCCACCGACATGATCGGCTCCAACAAAATAGGTCCCGCTTTCTGCATCGCGTCCTTGACCGCAAAAATTGCTGCCATTTTGAAGGCTAACTCGTTGGAATCCACCTCGTGGTATGAGCCGTCCATAATTTCGATCTTCATGTCGATCACGGGACTTCCGTGCAACACCCCATTCAGCAAAGCCTCTTGCACACCCTTTTTGACCGCAGGGATATATTCCTTCGGAATGTTTCCCCCGGTAACCTTGTTGTCCACCGTGATTCCCTTCCCACGCTCTTGCGGTTCCACCTGCAGGATCACGTGACCATATTGACCCCGACCCCCGGATTGCTTGATCAGCTTGCCTTCCCCACCCGAGCTCTTCGTAATCGTCTCGCGATAGGCAATCTGTGGGGCGCCGGAATTAGTCTCCACACTGAACTCCCGTTTCAAACGGTCGCAAATAATTTCCAAATGTAACTCCCCCATCCCCTTGATGATGGTCTGCCCTGTCTCCTCGTTGCTTTGCACCTGGAAAGTCGGATCTTCCTCGGAAAGACGCTGGAGAGCTTCGCCCATTTTTTCACGGTCACCCTTGGTCTTCGGTTCCACCGCCATCGAAATAACCGGCTCGGGGAAACTGGGTGGCTCAAGAGTGATTTCGAGATCTTCGTTTCGTAATGTGTCGCCCGTGGCAATGTCCTTCAGACCCACCGTCGCAGCAATGTCACCCGCAAAAACGGTGTCGATGTCCTCCCGCTTGTCCGCCTGAATTTGGATCAGCCGACTCACCCTCTCTCTCTTTCCAGTGCGTGAATTATAGATGAACTCGCCTTTGCTCAATTTGCCCGCGTACACCCGGAAAAAGATCAATTTTCCGACAAACGGATCGGTCCAAAGCTTGAAGGCCAACGAGCAGAATTTCGCGTTGTCGTCCACTTTGACGGGGATTCTCTCTTCCGGATTTTCCGTGCTGTGTCCGATGGCCGGAGGAATGTCGATCGGGCTGGGAAGATATTCGACCACTGCATCCACCAAGGTTTGCACTCCTTTGTTTTTAAAAGCGGAACCGCCCACCACGGGAACAAACTTATTCGAGCAGGTTGCCCGACGGACTGCTTCCTTCAATTGCTTGGTCGTGGGTCTCTTCTCCTCCAAGAACATGTTGCCCACCTCTTCATCCACGTCCGCAATCGCCTCAATCAACTCCTCTAATTTCTTCTTCGCCATCTCCTGATGCTCGGCCGGAATCTCCTCAATCGTATAGGTCGATCCCAAGTCCTTGCTGTCCGAATAAACGATGGCTTTCTGATTGATAACATCGATCACGCCCTTGAGGTAATCTTCTTTGCCGAGTGGGATCAAAATCGGCCAGGCATTCGCCCCTAATTTGGTCTTCATCTCACCCAACGCTTTCTCAAAGTCTGCTCCCGTCCGATCCATCTTATTGACGAACGCAATCCGCGGGACCCCATACTTGTTCGCCTGCCGCCACACTGTTTCGCTCTGCGGTTGAACCCCCGCCACCCCGCAAAATACGGCGATCGCACCGTCCAACACCCGCAAGGAACGCTCCACCTCGGCCGTGAAATCCACGTGTCCGGGAGTGTCGATAATATTGATTCGGTTCTTCGTTTTTTCGAAAGACTTAATGATTCCCGGCTCCTCTTTTACCGGCCAGAAACAGGTCGTCGCTGCCGAGGTGATGGTGATGCCTCGCTCTCTCTCCTGCTCCATCCAGTCCGTTACGGTAGTGCCCTCATGCACTTCGCCCATCTTGTGAATGCTACCCGTGTAAAAGAGAACTCGCTCCGTTAACGTGGTCTTACCCGCATCGATATGGGCGCAGATCCCAATGTTGCGAGTCCTCTCCAACGAGTAGCTTCGGGCAGAATTGACGGGGGCGGCCATAAACGATTACCAGCGTAAATGGGCGAACGCGCGGTTGGCCTGCGCCATGCGATGCGTTTCATCCCGCTTCTTCACGGCGTTACCTTGCCCGGTGGCAGCGTCCCGGATTTCTTGAGCCAAAGCTTTTTCAAAGGCCACCCCTTTACGCTTGTTCGCTAACTCCACAATCCAACGAAGGGCTAGGGAGAGCTGTCGCTCCGGCGTGGTTTCAACCGGAACCTGATAGGTCGCGCCACCCACTCGGCGAGACTTCACCTCAAGCCGAGGTTTGACATTCTCCACCGCCTTTTGCACCACCGCCAAAGGATCTCCCCCCGAACCACCCTCATTCGCCCGTTCGATTGCGTTATAAACCAATCGGCTCGCCGTCGACAACTTACCCTGCTTGAGGATGTAGCCGATCATTCGGCCCACCAGCATGCTTTCAAAAACGGGATCCGCGACGGTCTTGCGTGAAATATGGCGGCGACGACGGGACATGGTTCAGTCTCCTTTACGCTTTGGCCGGTTTGGCTTCTGCCGCCGCCTTGGCCCCACCGCCCTTGGGTCTCTTCACTCCGTACTTACTGCGGGAAACCAGTCGGGAAAGTTTGTTCGAATTACTCGGCCCGGCCGCACCTAGTGCATCCAACGTTCCACGGACGATGTGATAGCGAACCCCGGGCAAATCTTTCACCCGCCCACCACGAATGAGTACAATCGAATGCTCCTGCAAATTATGGTTTTCCCCAGGAATGTAAGCGATCACCTCTTCCCCGTTCGAGAGGCGCACCTTGGCAACCTTACGCAAGGCGGAATTCGGCTTTTTTGGCGTGCGGGTCATCACCTGCAGGCAAACACCACGCCGTTGCGGACAGCCGTGTAGCGCTGGAGACTTCGTCCCCCGATTTACGGCGGAACGACCCAATCTCACGAGCTGATTAATTGTCGGCATGGTGTCGATGTCCTCTTTCCAACTTTCAATCCTTGGCCGAACGACACCCCGGGAAGGGCCCATGAAGCGCTCAATGGCGCACGCATGGAGGACGATTCAAGCGAACCGTCGCATGCCGCAAAACCTAACTGGTCAACCTTTTCAGGCCCCGGTCGGATGACAGCGGAAATTCAAATCCTGCCGAAAAAAACCACTGTCGGCAAGCGGTTTCTGTAAGATTTCCGCCCTAACTCGCCAACGCTGCGGGGATATCCAGGGCCACTTTACGCGCCCTCTCCTCCTCCGGTTGCGTGCTGACCAGTGCTTCTCCCACCGGCTCACCCAAATGGAGCAACTTGATCTTGCGATAGGCGCTGAAACCCGTGCCGGCCGGAATCAAGTGACCCATGATGACGTTCTCCTTGAATCCCAATAATTTATCAACCTTACCCAAGGTCGATGCATCGGTGAGGATTCGGGTGGTGTCTTGGAATGAGGCGGCCGAAATAAAGCTCTCCGTTTCCAGAGAGGCTTTGGTGATCCCCAGCAGGACGGGGGTCGCCTCGGCCGGCTTGCCACCCTTCTGCTCAATCACCCGGTTCGCCTCCTCAAAGGTAGTTTTCTCGATCTGCTCTCCCCAGAGGAACTGAGTGTCCCCTGGCTCGGTGATCTTCACTTTGCGCAACATCTGCCGAACGATGATCTCGATGTGTTTATCGTTGATCTCGACTCCTTGCAGGCGATAGACCTCCTGCACTTCGTTCACCAAATACTCTTGCAACTCCTGCGGTCCGCAAACTTCAAGAATCTCGTGCGGCACCACGGGCCCTTCGGTCAACTGTTGTCCCTTCTTGACCGTGTCCCCTTTGTAAACGATCAAGTGTTTCGAAAGCGGAATCAAATGCTCCTCTTCCGTGTTGGTTTCAGGATCTTTGATGATCAACTTCTTTTTGCCACGAACGTTGCCCTGCAAGTCCACCACCCCGTCAATCTTGGCAATTTCCGCTGCATCCTTGGGACGACGCGCCTCAAAAAGTTCCGCCACGCGAGGCAGACCTCCCGTGATATCTTTCGTCTTGGTCACCTTCCGCGGAGTCTTGGCCATGCGCTGTCCCGCTTGCACCTTTTCTCCATCCTTCACCTCGATGTGGGCGCCCGCCGGAATACTGTAGGCCGCCACCACCGCCCCAGCCGAGTCCACAATGGCAATCTGCGGGTGGAGATCTTCTTTGTGCTCGATGATCACGGTGCCGACCGACTTGGTGGTTTCATCCACCTCCTTCTTCATCGTCACACCTTCCAAGATGTCCTTGAACTCCACTCGACCCGCCTTCTCCGTCAGAATCGAGATGTTGTACGGATCCCACTGCACAAAGCTTTGTCCCTTCTTAACCTTGCCACCCTCGGGAACCGAGATCATCGATCCGATGACCACCGGATATCGCTCCAACTCGCGACCATCCGCCGCATGCACGCTGATAAACCCGTTTTTGTTCAGCACGATGTCGTGCCCTTCCAATGCCTTCACCGTTTTCAGATCGGTGTACTGCACGGTTCCATCATTTTTCGCTTTGATCTGGGGTTGCTTAAATACCTGGGAAGCTGTTCCACCGATGTGAAAGGTACGCATGGTCAATTGCGTGCCCGGCTCACCAATACTTTGGGCGGCAATGATTCCCACCGCCTCACCCAATTTGGCTTCCTGATTCGTGGCTAAATTCAATCCGTAGCAGGAGATACAGACACCCCGCTTGGTTTCACAAGTCAGAGCCGAGCGGATCTTCACCCTCTCCTGACCCAGATCCTCGATGGCCGCCGCTGCTTTTTCACTAATCAATTCGCCCGCTGCCACCACCTTCTTTTTACTCACCGGATCAACAATGTCATCGCAGCTCACTCGGCCGTAAATACGATCGCGCAAGCGGACGATCTCATCGTCCCCTTCCATGATCGCTTTTACCCAAATGCCCCGCTCCGTTCCACAATCTTGTTCCCGTACGATGATATCCATCGCCACGTCGCACAACTTGCGGGTCATGTAACCAGAGTCTGCCGTCTTCAAAGCTGTGTCCGCCAACCCTTTACGCGCACCGTGGGTGCTAATGAAATACTCCAAAACCGAAAGACCCTCGCGGAAACTTGCCGTAATCGGCCGCTCGATAATTTCTCCCGAAGGCTTGGCCATCAATCCTCGCATGCCGGCCAACTGCCGGACCTGGTTGCGATTTCCTCGCGCACCCGAATCCACCATCAGGTAGACTGGATTAAAATCTTTCCGACCTTCATTGTGCTCCAAGGTGCGATACATCGCAGAGGAAATTTCCTCCGTCGCTTGCGTCCAAATATCCACGATCTTGTTGTAACGCTCCCCGTCGGTGATGGCGCCCATGCGATACTGCTTCTCCACTTGGGCCACCGATCCACGTGCCTTCTCAATCACTGCAGGCTTTTCTTCCGGAATAATCATGTCGTTGATCCCGATCGACACACCCGCCCGGGTGGCCGACTTGAAACCCAAATCCTTGAGCTTATCCAGGCACACGACCGTGGCCGCGTGGCCGCACTTCTCGTAACAACGTAAAATAATTTCACCGAGCTGTTTTTTGCCCGCGGGCTTATTGATGAAGCCCAGCTCCTTCGGCCAAATGCTATTAAACTCGACTCGGCCTGGGGTCGTTTCAATGAACTTCTTCGATGCATCCCCAAAGGTTGTCGCAACGCCAAAATCTGGATTCTTGAACAAAATCCAGTCGTGGGTCTTGAGACTCTTCTCGCTCAGCGCAAAATCCACCTCGTCCGCGTTGGAAAACGCGGTGAGCCTTTTCTTCTTACTCTCGCCCTTCTCCGCCGTGCGCAGCGGGTTCTGGGAAATATAGTAACACCCCAAGGTAATGTCTTGGCTGGGTGTGGTGATGGGTCGGCCGTTGCTCGGTCCGAAAATATTATTCGGCGCGAGCATCAGCAAGCGCGCCTCCAACTGAGCCTCTACACTCAGCGGGATGTGCACCGCCATCTGATCCCCGTCAAAGTCCGCATTATAGGCCGTACAGACGAGCGGATGAATCCGAATGGCATCCCCCTCAATCAACTTCGGTTCAAAAGCTTGCACCGACAAGCGATGGAGCGTCGGCGCGCGGTTCAGCAGCACCGGATGCTCGCGGGTTACCTCTTCCAGTGTATCCCAAACAATCGGCTCTTTCTTTTCAATCATCTTCTTAGCCGATCGAACGGTATGAACCTGCCCGAGCTCTTTCAGACGACGGATGATAAAAGGTTCAAACAGAACCAGCGCCATCTTTTTCGGCAATCCGCACTCGTTCAGTCTCAATTCAGGCCCGATCACGATGACCGAACGACCCGAGTAATCCACCCGCTTGCCCAACAAATTCATCCGGAAACGACCCGTCTTGCCCTTCAGCATGTCGGAGAGAGACTTCAGCGGACGATTTCCCGCACCCGTCACCGCCCGGCCGTGCCGACCGTTATCCATCAAAGCATCGACCGACTCCTGCAACATCCGCTTCTCATTCCGGATGATCACCTCGGGTGTCTTCAATTGCAAAAGATTGCGCAGACGATTATTCCGATTGATCACACGACGATACAAATCATTCAGATCGGAGGTAGCAAAGCGACCACCCTCCAGCGGAACCAAAGGCCGCAGATCAGGCGGGATGACAGGCAGAATTTCCAAAATCATCCACTCGGGGCGCGACCCGGCGTTCAGGAACCCCTGCACCAGTTTCAATCTCTTTGACACTTTCTTCCGAGTCTGCTTGCTCTTGGTCGTCTCGAGCTGTTGCTCCAACTCAGTGACCAACTCATCCAAATCGATCTTCTTGAACACGTCCCGGATCGCCTCGGCGCCCATCTTGGCCACGAAGGAATCACCAAACTGCTCCTGCGCCTCGCGATACTCCGTCTCCGTCAAAAGTTGCTTCGGCTTGAGCGGGGTCTTCCCCTCGTCGATCACGAGGTAATCCTCGTAATAGATCACCCGCTCGAGATCCCGTGCGGTCATATCCATCATCAAACCCAATCGACTCGGCATGCACTTGTAGAACCAGATATGGCTCACCGGCACCGCCAACTCGATATGCCCCATCCGCTCCCGCCGCACGCGCGCCAAGGTCACCTCCACCCCGCAACGATCGCAGATCACCCCTTTAAACTTGATCCGCTTGTACTTGCCACACGAGCACTCGTAATCCTTCGTCGGCCCGAAAATCCGCTCACAAAATAAACCACCCTTTTCCGGCTTAAAGGTCCGGTAGTTGATCGTTTCCGGATTTTTCGTTTCACCTCGGCTCCAGGATAGAATCGCTTCGGGCGAAGCGACCGTAATGCTGACTTCGTCAAAACCGACGCTTCTCTCCATTCCGAGGATTTCACGGGCCGATTGGGTCTGTTGGTTCATGGGTTGGTTTTTCTCTTTGGTTGTGGGGTTAGGCTGTGGCCACGAGGATATCAGGCTTTTGCAAGTCCTCATCGACGACGCGACTCCGCTCGCCGACCTTAATATCCAGGCACAAGCTCTGCATTTCTTTGATCAACACGTTAAACGATTCTGGCGTCCCGGCTTCCAGTGAATTGTCCCCTTTGACAATGCTCTCATAAATTCGGGTTCTTCCGGCCACGTCGTCCGACTTCACGGTCAAGAGCTCCTGCAAGGTGTAAGCAGCCCCATAGGCTTCCATGGCCCACACCTCCATCTCTCCGTACCGTTGACCACCATACTGCGCCTTGCCCCCCAGCGGCTGCTGGGTCACTAAGGAATAGGGTCCGACGGCCCGAGCGTGAATCTTGTCCGCCACCAAATGGTGAAGCTTGAGCATATAGATCAATCCCACCACCACTCGCTGGTCAAATGCCTCGCCTGTCCGGCCATCGATCAAAGTCGATTTGCCGTCCTCATCCAGATGTGCCTTTTTCAGGAACTCACGGATTTTGGTTTCATTGATCCCGTCAAACACGGGGGTGGCCACATTGAATCCCAGCGCTTTCGCCGCGATCCCCAGATGGGTCTCCAAAACCTGCCCGACATTCATTCGGGAAGGCACGCCGAGGGGATTCAGGATGATGTCGACCGGGGTACCGTCGGGCAGAAAAGGCATGTCCTCTTCCGGCACGATACGGGCGACCACGCCTTTATTCCCGTGGCGTCCCGCCATTTTATCCCCGACCGAGATCTTTCGCTTGGCGGCGACATACACCTTCACCTGTTTGATAATGCCAGGATCGATGTCTTCGCCTGATTCCAGACGCTCCATCTCCGAATCTTTCTCATTGGCCAGCTGATTAAACTTCTGCTCGTAGCTCGAAATGATCTCCCGAATCTTGATTCGGATCGGGCTCGGATCAATTTCAATGTGGTTGTACACATCCGCAATTTTGCGGAGCAGGGTTTTCGTGATCTTGCGGTTCGCCGGGATAATAATCTCCCCCGTTTCCGCATTGACCACGTCCAACGGAATCTTTTCGTTGAGGAGAATGTTCGACAGAGCCTGTGTTAGCTCCTCCTTCATCTCCGCATGCTTCTTGGTGTACTTGTCGTCCACCCCTTTGGCGTGACGCTTCGCTTCACCTGGAGCAAGTTTGATGACGTCTTTTTTCAGTGCTCCACCCGTCGTCTTCACATCCATCACGATTCCGGACGAACCGGAGGACACGACCAGCGAACTATCTTTCACGTCCGCCGCTTTTTCACCGAAGATGGCCCGCAGGAGCCGCTCTTCCGGCGCTAATTCCGTTTCGCTTTTCGGGGTGATCTTGCCGACGAGGATATCCCCCGCCTTCACCTCCGCTCCGATCCGCACGACCCCGTCCGGTCCAAGGTTCTTTAACGCCTCATCCCCTACGTTGGGAATATCTCGCGTAATTTCCTCGGGTCCGAGCTTGGTGTCCCGTGCCGAAATTTCGAACTCTTCAATATGAATGCTGGTGTACACATCCTCTTTCACCAAACGCTGGCTCAAAAGGATCGCGTCTTCGAAGTTGTAACCGTGCCAGGGCATGAACGCGACCACCACGTTCCGCCCCAAGGCCAACTCCCCTTGATCCGTGCAAGGCCCGTCCGCGATCACCATTCCTTTGGTGACACGCTGCCCGACCTTGACCACCGGACGCTGGTTCACGCACGTTCCATTGTTCGAACGCATAAACTTGAGGAGATCGTAAACATAGACCCCTTTCTCCGGATCCGTTTTCATCCGCTTACGGTTTTCCGGCGCTTCGCCATCCTCCGTCACAATGACCTGCCGCGCAGTGACCGAGGCAACTTTGCCGGGTCCCTCGCTCAAAATCATCGCGTGAGAATCGCGCGCCACCTTGGCCTCCATTCCGGTGCCCACCACGGGCGCTTCCGAAATGAGCAAAGGCACACCTTGGCGCTGCATGTTCGAACCCATCAGGGCACGATTCGCATCGTCGTGTTCCAAGAAAGGAATCAAGGATGCCGCCACCGAAACCAACTGCTTGGGCGAGACATCCATGTAGTGAACCTTATCCGGTTCCACCTCAAGGAATTCTCCTCGGTAACGCACGGAAACCTTGGGAGAGGTAAACTTGCCGTGGCCATCCACCGAAGTGTTCGCCTGGGCGACAATAAAGTTCTCCTCTTGATCTGCGGTCAAGAAATCGAACTCCTCCTTCACTCGGCCGTTCTCGACCTTGCGATAAGGAGTCTCGATAAACCCAAACTCATTGATCTTGCCAAACGTTGAAAGGCTCGAGATCAGCCCGATGTTCGGTCCTTCCGGAGTCTCAATCGGACAGATCCGCCCGTAATGGGACGGATGCACGTCGCGAACTTCGAAGCCCGCCCGTTCCCGACTCAAACCCCCGGGTCCAAGCGCGGACAAACGCCGCTTGTGGGTCATCTCACTCAACGGATTCGTCTGATCCATCAACTGGGAAAGCTGACTCCGACCGAAGAAATCCCGAATCATCGCCGAAAGCGCTTTCGGATTGATTAGCTTCTGCGGGGTCATTCCCTCCGTATTCACATCAAACAGGGTCATCCGCTCCTTCACCAATCGCTCGGTCCGGCTTAATCCCGTTCGGCACTGGTTGGAAAGAAGCTCACCCACCGTACGAACACGGCGGCTACCCAAATGATCGATGTCATCCGTGGTTCCCTCACCCAACCGAAGATTGATCAGGTAACTCGTTGCAGCGACCACGTCTTCACGAGTGAGAATACGGGTCAGAAGATCGGTCTGCAGTCCTAGCTTCTGGTTCAGTTTATGACGACCCACCCGACCAATGTCGTAGCGTTTCGGATCAAAAAAGAGCCTCTTGAGCAAGGCCTTGGCATTCGTCACGGTGGGTGGATCGCCCGGGCGCAACCGCCGATAAATCTCTTTCAACGCACCCTCGGTGTCCTTGGTCGGATCTTTCTTCAGACATTTCAAGATGGTGTCGTCTACCCGAATGTCGACGACCTCAGCACTCTTCATGCCCAAGTCCAATAACTGACGAACGACCCCTTTGGTCAACGGCTCGAACGCGCGCGCCACCACCAAATCGGCATTCGCCGTATCTCGGACCTCTTGAATGAGCACTTTTTGGCTGAGCTCATTCTCTTCCAAATCCTCGGCTAACTTCAAATTCTCAATTCGGTAGAAGAGAGAAATGATTTCCTCATCCGTGCTGTAATCCAAGGCACGCAGCAGCGTGGTCAGCAGGAATTTCCGACGCCGTTTCCGGCGATCCAAATGCACATAAAGTAGATCGGAGGTGTCGTAAGACACTTCCAGCCAGGAGCCGCGATCCGGAATAATCCGGTAGCTGTGTAGCAACTTTCCGTTGGCATGCACACTCGACTCAAAACAGATTCCGGGAGAACGATGGAGCTGACTGACAATCACGCGCTCGGCCCCGTTCACCACAAAGGTTCCCTGTTTCGTCATCAAGGGGAGCTCCCCCATGTAGACCCGCTCTTCAATCGTCGACCCGTCGTTATGCAAAACGAAGGTGACATAAAGAGGAGCCGCATAGGTCACTCCTTCACGCAGACACTCGATCGGGCCACTTTTGGCCTTGCCGAGTTCGTAATGACTGAAATCGAGTTTGATCTTCTCGTCATACGATTCGATCGGGAAGACCTCACGGAAGACGGCCTGGAGGCCGACATCACTCTTCCGCTGTTTCGGGTTGGTGCCTTCTTGGAGGAAGGCACGGTAGGAGTCCAACTGAACCTCCATGAGGTTCGGCATCTCCACCGTCTCGGGCAACCGCCCGAAATTGACCCGCTCGACTTTAGTCGATTTTGCCATGCTGCGTACTCCTTATCCCGGTTGCCCGGGGATTGGTTTATTTGATTTCTACTTTTGCACCGGCGGCTTCGAGCTTTTTCTTGATCTCAGCTGCCTCTTCCTTCGTCGCGCCTTCCTTCAGAGTTTTGGGAGCACCTTCGACCAACGCTTTCGCGTCAGCCAAGCCCAGTCCAGGCACCACCGTGCGGACTTCCTTGATCACGCCGATTTTGTTGGCCCCGGCGTCCTTCAAGACGACCTCAAAAGTTGTCTTTTCTTCAGCGGGTGCCGCACCAGCCGCCGCACCACCGCCCGCGGCGGCCACGGCTACGGGAGCCGCTGCGCTCACGCCCCACTTGTCTTCCAATTTCTTGACCAGTTCCGACGCTTCAAGAACGGTTAAACCGCTCAATGTCGTCACGACTTCTTCTAGATTTACTGCCATTGTGTTTCTCCTTCCCCTGCCCTTTTTAAAAGGACTGGAGTATTAATGTTTTCCTTGGTTAGCCGATCACACCCGTGATCGAATTATCCCGGAAAGGCTCCCGGGCTAACACGAGGTTATTGCCTTTCATGTACATCATTGCGCTCCCTCCGCTGGGGCTGCTTCCGGCGCTGCCGCTACTTCGGGCGCAGGGGTCGCGACCGGCTCCGCCACTGCCACCGGAGCGGCGGCGGCGGGCGCCGCTTTCGGAGCGGTGTCTGGCTTGCTCTTCACCACCCTCGCCAAACGGGCACCAGGCTCGGCCAAAAGACGAACCAACGTCGATGCAGGGGCGGAAATCGCTCCCAACAACCGAGCCCGTAATACCTCGGCCGACGGCAGATCCGCCAACATAACAATATCGCTGACCCCCAAAACCTTTCCGTCCATCAATCCAGAACGAAGGCTGGGCCGCGTAAATTCTGCCTTGAAGCTTTTGATCACTTTGGCCGCTGCCGGGGCATCTTTTCCGCCCGAAACAATCGCCGTCTGACCGGTCAAATCCTTGCCCAACCCCGCCAACACCTCTTCCCCAATGGCCCTCTTGAATAAGGTATTCTTCACCACCTTGACGGCGGCTCCCACCTTGCGCAAACGCCCGCGCAATTCGGAAAACTCCGCCACCTTCATTCCTGTGTAATCCAAAACGATGAGGTAAGGAGAGGATTTCACCCACTCCCGAATCGTATCGATGACTAACGCTTTTTCTTCTTTCATAAATCTCCTTTAATCTTCGGATCCCGCCGCCGCATCCGCCACCGCCAGCGGAATTCCTGGCGAGAAGGTGGCCGACAAAACCGCGTTTTGTAGATACTTACCCTTCGCTCCCGCCGGACGCGCCCGAGAAACCGAGTCGATCACCGCATTGACATTTTCGCCCAGTGCCTTGCCCTCGAAATTCAGTTTGCCACAACTCACATGCAGGTTGGACCCCTTGTCGATTTTGAATTCAACGCGACCCGCCTGACACTCTTTCACCGCCTTGGCGGTATCTTCGGTCACGGTTCCCGTCTTCGGATTTGGCATCAATCCACGCGGTCCCAAAACCTTGCCCAGCTTTCTCACCTCAATCATCGCGTCGGGAGTCGCCACCGCGACGTCGAAATCCGACCATCCCTCCGTCACCTTCTTGATCAAATCCGCATAACCTACTTCAACGGCGCCGGCCGCTTTGGCCGCCTCGGCCGCCGCTCCCTGCGCAAAGACAATCACCCGTACACTCTTTCCCGATCCGTGCGGCAAACTGACCGTACCACGCACGACTTGATCGCTCTGCTTGGGATCAACTCCCAAATGGAAGGAAAGATCCACACTCGGGTTCCCTTTGCTTTTTCCCGCGGGCATTTTCTTAAGAAGAGCAACTGCGTCCGTCACGCTATAACGCTTCTTCGGCTCCAGCAATTTGCTGGCCTCTGTGTATCGACGACTGGGTTTCTTAGCCATATTCAAAATCTCCTTAATCCGCGATCTCCAAACCCATCTGGCGGGCCGTTCCCGCGATCGTTCGGAAAGCGGCTTCGTCCGAAGCCGCGTTTAAGTCGTTTCTCTTGATTTTGACGATATCCATTACCTGTTTCTTGGTGATTTTCCCCACCTTCAGGCGATTCGGCTCTTTGGAGCCCGACGCCAAATTCGCAGCCTTCTTGAGCAGCACCGATGCGGGCGGACTTTTCGTGATAAAGGTGAAGGTCTTGTCCTTGTAAACCGTGATGACGACCGGGAAAATGTTCCCAGCTTCTTTGGCGGTGCGGGCATTAAACTCCTTGCAAAACGCCATGATGTTTACGCCCTGCTGACCCAACGCCGGGCCAACCGGAGGCGCCGGATTCGCCGCGCCGGCCGGAATCTGCAATCGAATAATGCCTGTGATTTCTTTAGCCATAAATTAGTTCCTCTCGACCTGCCAATATTCCAACTCCACCGGAGTCGAACGTCCGAAAATCGAAACCGCCACCCGCACCCGACCTCTCTCCGAATCCACCTCCTCCACCACGCCCTCTTGGCTTTGGAAAGGGCCATCCCCAACCTTCACCCGATCGCCCACCGCAAAAATAATCTTCGGAGTGATTTTTTCCTCTTTATCACGAATCTGACTCAACATTCCCTCCACCTCGTCCGGCTTCATCGGAGTCGGGCGATCCCCATCCGCAAATCCCAAAACTCCCGGAGTCTCTTTGATGAAATACCATGGCACTTCGTGCAATTTTTTCTCTGCGTCGTACAATTCCATCTTCACAAAAATATAACCTGGATACAATTTCCGCTCCGTTTCCACTTTTTTCCCACGTTTGATTTCGGATATCCGCTCCGTTGGGATGATCACCTCTTGCACCACCTCGCCCAACTCCTCCGTTTTGATACGGCTCATCATATGTCGTTTCACATTCGTTTCCTGACCCGAAAGGACATGGACCGCGAACCAGCGAGCCTCGGAGGGAATGGTGGCGACTTCACTCATCCCTTAAAACCTCACCAGCCAGCCAACGACCCGGCTGATTAAGAAATCGAAGCCTGACGTGTACGCCGCCAAGACCAGCGTGGTCAAAGCCACCACGGTGGTACTGTCGATCAGCTCCCGATACTTTTTGACGCCCGTCTCGCTCGCATCCCAGGGCCATGAACACTTCAGCAACTCCCCGTGAACTTCTCCCACAAATTTGGAAACTTTGGCTCGGTTCAGGAAGAATGCCGTCGCTACGCCCAAGGAAACGACTCCCAGGACGATCGTGCCGACCCAACTTCCACCGATTTTCAAGGCTTCCATTTCGTTTTCTCTTTCTCCCTTTTTAGGTGCAGGGCAGGAGGGACTCGAACCCCCAACCGACGGTTTTGGAGACCGCTACTCTACCAATTGAGCTACTGCCCTCCTCTTCCGTCCGGCTGGGGAGTTCCCACTGCAAGAGCGGGTCCTTCCCTCCGGTTTGTTGCGCGACGGTTAAGCCACGATTTCGGTGACGCGACCGGCGCCCACCGTCTTCCCACCCTCACGGATGGCGAAGCGAATCTGCTTCTCCATCGCGATCGGGGTGATCAGCTCAACTTCGATGTCAACATTATCTCCCGGCATCACCATCTCGACGCCCGCCTTCAAGGTAACCACACCGGTTACGTCCGTGGTCCGGAAGTAAAACTGGGGGCGATACCCGTTGAAGAAAGGAGTGTGGCGACCACCTTCATCCTTGCTCAAAACGTACACCGTGGCCTTGAACTTGGTGTGAGGCTTAATTGTGCCGGGCTTGGCGATCACCTGGCCCCGCTCCACGTCCTCTTTCTTGGTGCCACGCAACAGCAGGCCCACATTGTCGCCCGCCTCAGCGGTATCGAGCAACTTGCGGAACATCTCCACATCGGTCACGACGGTCTTGGCGGTCGGCTTGATGCCAACGATCTCGACCTCCTCCATCTTTTTGAGGACACCACGCTCCACCCGACCCGTCACCACCGTGCCACGACCTTCAATGTTAAACACGTCTTCAACTGGCATCAGGAAGGGCTGATCCTTCGGACGATCAGGGATGGGGATAAATTTATCCACCGCATCCATCAGCTCCATGATGCACTTGGCCGCATCACTCTTGGGGTCACCCGACTCCAGCGCCTTCAGCGCGCTTCCCTTAATGATCGGAATCTTGTCCCCAGGGAACTCATACTTGGAGAGCAGCTCACGCACCTCTACCTCAACCAGCTCCAGCAAATCTTTGTCATCCACCATGTCCACCTTGTTCAGGAAGACCACCAACGCCGGCACGCCGACCTGACGAGCCAACAAAATATGTTCCCGAGTCTGGGGCATCGGACCGTCGGCCGCGCTCACCACCAAAATCGCACCGTCCATCTGGGCGGCACCCGTAATCATGTTCTTCACGTAGTCCGCGTGTCCCGGACAATCCACGTGGGCGTAGTGCCGCGTCCCGGTGGCATACTCGACGTGGGAGGTGTTGATCGTAATTCCGCGCTCTTTTTCCTCAGGCGCATTATCGATCTGATCGTAAGCCCGTGCCTCGGCCAAACCGCTCTTCGAAAGAATGGTGGTGATGGCTGCGGTTAAAGTAGTTTTCCCGTGATCAACGTGCCCAATGGTGCCGATGTTGACGTGGGGTTTCGAACGGTTGAATGCCTCTTTCGCCATAAATTCTAATCTCCTTGCCTTGCGGTTTCAGATCTCCTCGTTCGCCGGATCGGAACTCCGCCGACAGTGTCCCCACTCGGGGTTTCACTGCGACCGAGCCCATGACCGGGTTTGAACCGGTGACCTCGTCCTTACCAAGGACGTGCTCTACCAACTGAGCTACATGGGCGAGATGGAATTCGATGAGAATTCCGGAATTCGCCCGGCGTTTTCCCATCGGCACGAAATCTGCTACAAAGTCTTTCGACATTTACAGAAAAACGCGCCAAGGGGAAACGATAAGAATGCCCTTTGCCCAACCCCCCTGTCAACACTCTCTTACAAAAAAAATGAACTTTTTTTTAGGGTGTCAATAACATGCGAAAAACGTAGAAGCCCAAACCCAATAGCGCAACCAAGCCGCCAACCGCTAAAATCCATGTTGGACTTCCCGATTGTCCTTTCCCCTTGATGGGAGATAAGTTACGAAAGTTCTCCGGTATCCCCTCCTCCGCCCCCTGCTCCATCTGAAAGCTCGAATCTGGCTGCGGCAAGGCCAGTGCCGCCTTGGCTACGGCCCCCTCATACCGAAATGGAATCTGCCCAAACTGCAACCGATCACGATCCTGTAACAGCGCATCCATCGTTTTTTCATCATTCACCCGAGTCCCATTGGTCGACTCTAAATCCCGCACCCGATACTCGACTCCATCCAACACCAGCTCCGCATGCCTCGAGGAAATACTCCCATGCACAATTTGAATTTCGTTGCCATCGACCCGTCCCACCGCCATTCGCGGACCCACCAGGTCAATCGTCATCTGAGGGATCTCTTTGCTCTCGGAAACAATGCGGGGCATGGAAAAAATTATCCCCTCTTTTTCGCCGCGTCCAGCAACTCAGCAAACTGACGAAAAAAATATCCCGCATCGTGTGGCCCCGGCGCTGCCTCGGGATGATACTGGACCGAAAACGCCCCGCCTCCCTTCAGCTGAATACCCTCACACGTCCCATCATTCAGATTCACATGCGTTACTTCGACCGTTCCCTTCGGCAAAGAATCTGGATCGACCGCATATCCATGGTTTTGGCTCGTGATCGAAACTTTGCCCGATCGCAAATCCTTCACCGGTTGATTTCCCCCGCGGTGCCCAAATTTTAACTTGTAGGTCTTCCCTCCCAACGCGTGGGCCAACATCTGATGCCCCAGACAGATCCCAAAAATCGGTTTCTTGCCCACCAGCTCCCGCACCGTTCGATGGACGTAAGTCGGCACCGATGGATCCCCCGGCCCATTCGACAAAAATACACCGTCCACCTTCGCCCCCAAAATCTCCTCCGCGGTTGCCTTCGCCGGAAAAACGATCGGCTGGATTCCCTCCGCCCGCAATTGCCGCAAAATATTCCTTTTCATTCCGCAATCAATCGCCGCGACCCTGTGCCGCACCGCCGGCATCGTTTCCCCCTCGCTCCCCAGCCGACCTGGAAAATCATTTCCCTCCGGATCCCACTCAAACGGCTTCGCGCACGTCACCTCCGCCACATAATCCTTTCCGCCTAACCCAACCCACTCTCTCGCTCTCTGGACCGCCTCCTCTGGCTTCATCCCCTGATTCGCCAAAACCCCTTTCATCGCCCCCAACGTACGCAACTTCCGCGTCAAACACCTCGTGTCCACTCCCTCTAAGCCCGGCACCTTATGCCGGCGCAAATACACATCTAAACTTTCCCGCTCTCTCCAACTGCTGCCTCGGGTCGACAACCGTCGCACCAACAAACCCGAAACCTGGGGCCGATCCGACTCCTCATCCTCCGGATTGATCCCCGTATTGCCGATCTCAGGGCAGGTCAAAGCCACGATCTGCCCTCGATAACTCGGATCGGTCAGAATCTCCTGATATCCCGTCATCGATGTGTTGAAACATAACTCCGCCGCCACCCAGCCCTCGTGACCAAAGCCCCGACCATGCAAAATGGTCCCATCCTCAAATGCCAAAATTCCCTCCATCGTTGCGAAACGCTACGCCCCCACCGATCGGCCGTCGAGATCGTGCCGAATTTTTCCATCCACGATTGTCAATACCGCTCGCCCCTTCAACTCCCGCTCCTCGAACGGAGTGTTCCTCCCCAAGCTCTTGAACTCCTCCTTTTTCACCACCCACTTGCGCTCCGGATCGAGCACCGTCACATCGGCGATCGCTCCCACCGCTAAGGTCCCACGACCTAACCCAAAATAGGTGGAAGGAAACATACTCATTCTTCCCAAAACCTCCCGCAAAGGCATCAACCCACTATGCACCAGCTCGGTCAAATAAATTCCCAAGGCGGTCTCTAGCCCCACCACCCCAAAGGGCGCCTGATCAAATTCCACTTCCTTCTCGTAAGTGCAATGGGGCGCATGATCCGTCGCCAAAAACCGAATCGTTCCGTCGACCACTCCCCTTCGTAGCTCCGCCACATCCGCCGCCGTCCGCAGCGGCGGGTTCATTTTAAACGAGGTGTCATATCCCTCCACCCGATCGTCCGTCAAAGTCAGATGGTGCGGTGAGGCCTCTCCCTCAATCAAAATCCCCCTCTTTTTTGCCTCCCGTAAAATTCGCACCGATCCGGCCGTACTTATGTGTTGGCAAACCACTCTTGCCCCCGTCAACTCCGCCAACAACACGTTCCGGGAAACAATCACCTCCTCCGCGATTCCTGGCCAAGCCGGCAGGCCCAGAATCCGCGACCACTTCCCCTCATTCACGACTCCGCCGGCCGAAAGCGACCGATCCTCGCAATGATCCAGCACCGGCAGGTCAAACATTCGCGCGTACTCCAACGCTCTCCTCATCAACTCCGCGCTCTGGATGCAGTGCCCATCATCTGTGATCGCCACCACTCCCGCCTGCCGCAGCGACCCAATCGGAGCCAACTGCTCCCCTTTCTGTCCCAACGAAATCGTGCCCGTCGGAAAGACATGGGCCACCCCCGTCTCCTTCGCCCTCTGCTTCATCCAAGCGATCGTGTTCGGTCCATCGGCCACTGGAGATGTATTCGGCATGGCAATGACCGACGTAAAACCACCCGCCACCGCCGCCGCGGTTCCCGTGGCCATCGTCTCTTTCGCCGATTGCCCCGGCTCCCTTAGATGCACATGCGGGTCGATCAGTCCGGCTGTCACCACCAGCCCCTCGACCTTCACCACCGCCGCACTTTTGCCTGCTTTACCGTCCGCAATCTTGCCGTCCCGAATCAAAACGTCCCCCTTGGCCTCCCGCCCCGTTGCCGGATCCACCACCAAACCACCCTGTAGAAGAATTTCGTTCACGACTCACCCCCCAAACCTTTGCCACCCGAAACCAAGTACAAAACCGCCATTCGCACCGCCAACCCGTTGGTGACCTGATCCAAAATGACCGACTGCGCTCCGTCCGCCAGCTCACTGGCAATCTCCACCCCCCGATGAATCGGTCCAGGATGCATCAAAAGCACCCCCGGCTTACACCGTTGAAACCGCTGCATGTTCAATCCAAACAAGGTCGCGTACTCTCCAATCGAGGGCACCCGTGCCTGCACCTGCCTCTCATGCTGAATTCGTAGTAAATTAATCACGTCCGCCTCCTCCAACGCCCCGTCCAAAGTGTGCGCCACCTCCACTCCCAACTCCGCAAACTCCTTTGGCAGTAAGGTGGAAGGCCCCACCAACTTCACCTTCGCCCCCAGTTTCGTTAAAGCCCACAGGTTCGATCGCGCGACCCGGCTATGCACGATGTCCCCAATAATTAAAACTTTCACCCCCTCAATTTTTCCCAGTCGCTCCCGAATGGTGAATGTGTCCAGCAATCCTTGGGTCGGATGCTCATGCGATCCGTCCCCCGCATTGATCACGGACGCTTTAAGCCTCTGTGCTAAAAAGTGAGCCGCCCCGGCCGACCGATGCCGAATCACAATCGTGCCCGCTTGCAAAGCTTCCAAATTCTTGGCCGTGTCCTGCAGGGACTCCCCTTTGCGAATGCTACTCGTTTCCTTGTCTAAAGAGACCACATCTGCGCTGAGCCGTATCGCCGCCAACTCAAAAGAGATCCTCGTTCTCGTGCTCGGCTCGATGAACAAATTCACCACCGTCCGCCCCTGCATCGAAGGCACCTTCTTAATCGGTCTTCCCAAAATCTCCTTAAATACCGTGGCCGTCGACAACACCTTGCCGATCTCTTCCGCGCTCAGCTCTCGGAGCGAGAGCAGATCTTTTCTCTGCCACACCCCGCTCATACTTTTTCCTTCTCCAAGACCACCGCATCTTCTCCATCCATCTCCGCCAGTCTCACCCGCACCCTTTGTTGGGCTGATGTGGGCAAATTCTTTCCCACAAAATCGGGTCGGATCGGTAACTCGCGGTGCCCCCGATCCACCAACACCGCCAGCTGAATGATCTTCGGCCGACCCAAGTCGCATAGCGCATCCATGGCTGCTCGGATGGTTCGACCCGTGTACAGCACATCGTCCACCAGGATGATCGTCCGATCCTTCAGATCAAAAAGCACCTCCGACCCCTTGGGCACGGGCATGTTACTGGCCAAATCGTCCCGGTGAAAACTGATGTCCAGCGATCCCACCGCTAAAGTTTTGCCCCCCTCAATCTGCTGAAACTCCTTCGCCAATCGATGCGCTAAGGGCACACCTCTGGTCTGAATCCCCACCAGCGCGAAATTGCCTTGGGGGTGCTTTTCGGAAAATTCGTGGGCCATCCGCCGTACCGCCCGGCGTACACTTTCCCCATCGAGCAAAACTTGATCCGCCATTTCCGCCTCCTTGTGGAACTCTCTGGTTCCGGTTAAAGGACACGACCTACGCTAAACAACCTAACAAATATCCTTCTCTTTGGCTATCTCTTTCTCTCTCGTCGCTCTCCAGGCCGAACGGTGATTGACGATCCAATCCAGTAACCCCTTCTCAAAACCCACATCGTGCCCCGCCTGTTCGCTGAGGTGCCACTTGTGTTTTAAAATCTCTTCTCTCTCTAACAAAAACTCTCGGTACAGCGCTGAATTTTTAAAGACCGAATTGGGATCGAGGGAAAAATGGGGGGTACCCTTGGATTCCATCTACATAACTTGGTTCTTTTGCGCCAATTCGCAAGTGACATTTTCGAAATAGACTAATATTTAAAATGCTTATGGTGATATATTTAAAAATAGTATTTTCGTCACGTAATTGGCGAAATCTGCGAAAACCTTGCCCGATGTCGAGTTGGGACACTCCAAAACCACTGGTCTGCCCTCATCCCCACAACGGCGCGCTTCGGGATCTAAGGGAATTTCTCCCAACAAAGGCACTCTCTGCCGAACAGCCTCCTTCCGTCCGCCACCCGAACCAAAGATCTCATGTCTCTCCCCGCTGCCGGGGGCGACGAAGAAACTCATGTTTTCCACAATTCCGAGAATCGCCACATTTACCTTTCGAAACATCGCGATCGCCTTTCTTGCGTCCACCAGCGCCACCTCCTGCGGCGTGGTCACAATCAGCGCCCCATCCATCGCCACCGTCTGCACAATCGTTAGCTGGATGTCTCCCGTCCCCGGCGGAAGATCGAGCACCAAGAGATCTAACTCCCCCCACGCGACCTGTCGCAAAAACTGCTGCGTAAATCGCGTCACCATCGGACCCCGCAGCGCCGCCGGGCTATCATCACCCAAGAGCATGCCCATACTCATCAGCTTCACCCCGTGGACCTCGGCTGGTACCAACCGCTCACTTCCCTCCTCCACCCTCACCCCCTCTCGGCAACCCAACATCAGCGCCTGACTCGGGCCGTACAGGTCGCAATCACACAGCCCCACCTTCAACCCACCCTTGGCCAACTGGACCGCTAAGTTCGCGGCCACGGTCGATTTCCCGACCCCACCCTTGCCACTCGCCACGGCGACAATCTTCTTCACGCCGGGAATTCCCTGTGGACCGGTGGCCGCAGTTGCTAGCGGAGGAGCGACCTCCGTCTCAATCGTCACACTTTTCACCGGGGCATACCCTTGCAAGGAGTCCCGAATCTCCTGCCCAATTTTTTCCGGAACTGCTGGATCGGGGGTCGTCACCCTCAATTTCAACTTGAGATCTGTCCCTGCTAACTCCATGTCCTGCACTAGCCCAAAGGAGACGATATCCCGGCTAAACCCCGGATACTTCACCTCCCGTAATCTCTGAACCACTTCCTCCCGCCAGTCGTTCGTGCTCATCGAGATACCTTGCCCACTCCACCCATCTCTCCAAACACAAATTCACCTCCCTCCCCACCCACCAACTCAGAGACACCTCTGAGTCAACTCCCGCATGACTCGGAGTTATCTCTGAGTCGAAATATCAAAAAGTGTGACATTTTGTCGCACCTGGGGCGTTTTTGGATGAACTAAGACGCTCCCCAGTTTTAATTTTACCCTGCTAGGGCGTCGGACAACCGTAGAACCGCATCCGCCACCCGTTCTGCGGCGGCCACCATTTGCGGGGAGCGCGTTTCCCATCCGAGCGTAAATAAAATCAGGGACCGCGCCTCTTCCGAACTCGCGCCAATCGCCTTCATCCCTGGCGGAATTCTCATCTCCCGTGTCACACAGCCACTTCCTCCCCTCGCCGCCACACCTACCCGATCCAGCACCAAGGCCAACGACTCCGCCTCCAATCCCGCAAAGCTGATCCCCAGATGCGCCGGACTTCTCTCTGGCCCCAGCTTGGGACCATGCAACTTCGCCCGAATAACTTTTTTCCCCATTTCATGCCAAAGCGCCTCTTGGGCCTCCCGCGCGTCTTTTCGAAATTTCTCAGCCTTCCCACTCCACTCTTGCAACGCCGCCCCAAATCCCACGATCGCCGGAAGATTCTCCGTCCCCGCCCGTTGATCGTTCTCCTGCCGCCCCCCCACAATTTGCGCTCTCCATGGACGACCCGACCCCACCCACAAGAGCCCCGATCCCTTCGGGCCACCCAGCCGATGCCCCGACACCGCCAAAAGATCCACCCCCTCCAGCTCTTTCGGCAAACCCACCCACCCAGCCCCAAAAGTCGCATCGATAAAAAGCTGCGCCTTAACCGACTCCGCCCACACCTTCGCTTGACCCAAATCCTGCACCGTCCCCAGATCGTGATGCGCCAAATGCACACACACTAAACCAGGCCCAGCGGATTTAACCTTTTTCCACTGAAACTTTCCCTCCCCATCGACCGGAATAGGCACCACGGAAAAACCGGACTTTTGTAACCACCGCACCGCCGTCTCCACCGCCGGATGCTCCATTTCGCTCAGATAAATCGTGCCCTTGCCCATCGCCTCTCCCCATCCCCGAATTGCCGCTTGCACCGCCTCCGTCCCACCCGAGGTAAACACAACCCTCTCCGGATCCTCCGTCCCTAAAAAATCCGCGGCCTGCTTCCTGGCCAACTCCAGAACTTCCCGCGACTCCCTCGCCTCGCGATGCCCCCCGCCCGGCGCCGCACCCGCACCAGATAAAACCCTCTCCAGCGCAATCCTTGCCGCGGGAAGTAACGGCCCGCCCGATGCGTGATCTAAAAATATCCGCTCCACCGCCATCTAACCCGCCCGGCCGAACTTCTTTTCCAGTTCCGCCTTACTTAACAAAATCATGGTCGGCCGCCCGTGCGGACAAGTGTAGGGCAGTTCACAAGCCAGCAGATCCGCCAATAACCGCACCGCCTCCGCTTCATTCAGGCGATCGTTCGCCTTAATGGCATGCCGACAGACTGTCTTGGCAATTACCTCTTCACTCAGCTTGCGATCCTTTCTCACCCCGGCGCCGCCCACCTCCAAATCGGCCACCACCCCACGGACAAACTCCTCCACCGCCAAAGTCCGAATCCGCGGAGGCAAGGCATCGACCAAAAACGAGTTCCCGCCCAGCGAGGAAATTCCCAGCCCCACCTTCTCCAACTCCCCCATCTGATTCCTCAAAAAATGCGCCTGCACCGGCGGAAACTCCACCGTCACCGGGTAGAGCAGCCGTTGACCCGTCACCTCCTCCTGCGCCACCTGCTTGAGGAGCTGCTCAAACAAAATTCTCTCATGGGCTGCATGTTGATCGATCAAAACCGCCCCCCCATCTTTTTCCGCCACCACATATAGATGATCAATCACCCCCAAGTATCTCCATCCAGCCGGAATTCCCGGGGCCGTCTCCACCTGAATTCCAAGTGGCCTCTCCACCGCCGTCGGAGCAGCTAAACTGGCCGTCAAAAGTGGTGAGGGCTGGGTCCAAGTGGAGTGAGTCGTCGGTAGGCCCGCACTTGCCTGACTACTTATCGCAGGCATCGGCAACGGCCCCACCGACCCGCCCCGCAACACCTCGGCCACGGCTCCACTGACAAATCGCCGAATATCCCCATCCTGACGAAACCGAACCTCTCTTTTGGCCGGGTGCACGTTCACATCCACCCCAGCCGGGTCCACCTCCAAGAAAAGAACTGCTACGGGAAATCGCCCTCGCATCAACGCATTGTGGTACCCCTCCAAAAGAGCCGCGTTCAAACTCATGCTTTGCACGGGCCGCCCATTCACAAAAAGAATCTGCTCCGCCCGAGTGGCCCGACTCACCCCAGGCCGGCCGAGATACCCCCGCAGCCGCATGCCACCATCCTCCACCTCCAACGGCAGGACCGACCCCCTCCACTCCTTCCCGAAAACTGCCATCAATCTCTCCTCTAAGCCCGCGCGGGCCATATCTTGCCAAAAGACCGCCCCGTCCCTTCGCAAAACCCAACTCACATCGGGGCGCGCGAGTGCCGTCAGCCGAATCCCTTGCTCAATATGTCCCCACTCCGTCTCCTCCGTCCGTAAAAATTTCCTTCGCCCCGGTACGTGGGAAAATAGCTGCCTCACCTCAATACTCGTGCCCGCTGGACAACCCGTCTGCCCCGCCCGAATCACCTTTCCTCCATCGATCACCACCTCCGTCCCCTCCGCCGCCTCCGCCTCCCGCGTCTTCAAAGTAAATCGGCTGACCGAGGCGATGCTCGGCAACGCCTCCCCGCGAAAACCAAACGTTCGAATCCCCATCAGATCCGATGCTTCCCGAATCTTACTGGTGGCGTGGCGCTCTAAAGCCAGCAGGGCATCCTCCGGCCCCATCCCATGACCATCGTCCGTCACACGAATTAGAGACCGACCTCCACGCTCAATACTTACCTCCACCGTCTTCGCTCCCGCATCCAAGGAATTTTCCACCAGCTCCTTCACCACCGATGCCGGCCGCTCCACCACCTCGCCCGCCGCGATTCGGTTCGCCACCACCTCCGCCAAAAGACGGATCCTTTGACTCACTTCATCCCTCCTCTCAGATGACGGGTCGAACTCCCAGATGAGTACTCAACCGCTCCAACTCCTCCGGCGAGGTGTAGGGCAACTCGATGTGCCCCCTGTCCGCTTTGCCAACGATCCGAGCCCTTGTTCCGGTCGCCCTCTGCAACTTCAGCTCCAAATCCCTCCAATCCGCCGTTTGCGACCCTCTCCCCTTTTTCCGTCCACGCGTTCCACTCGTTTGCCGTCTGACCAACGCCTCCGCCTGCCTCACACTCAACCCGCGCTTGACCACCTCGCGGGCAATCGCACTTTGCGCGGCTGCCTCGCCCAATCCTAAAATCGCCTTAGCATGCCCAACCGAGATTTGTTTCGATCGAAGAAGATCCCGGACTTCAGAGGGCAAGGCACGCAATCGCAAGGCATTCGCCACAGTCGCTCGATTCTTGCCCACCCGCTCGGCCACCTCATCCTGCTTCAACCCAAACGTTTCAATCAGTGTCGCATATCCATCCGCCTCCTCCACCGGATCCAGCTCCGCCCTCTGCAGGTTTTCGATGAGCGCCAACTCCAGCACCTGCTGATCGGTCGCCTCCCGCACAATCACGGGAACCTTGGCCAGGGAGAGCTTCCGCGCCGCCCGCCAGCGCCGCTCTCCGGCGATCAACTCATAGCCTGAGCCTTTGGGAGATCGACGAACAATCAGGGGCTGAAAAATTCCTCGGGCACGGATCGAATCGACCAGTTCGGCTAAGTTTTCCTCGGCAAAGACCCGCCTCGGTTGGAGCGGACTCGGCGCCACTTCCGTGACCAAAAGCTGGAGAATTCTCTCCCCCTCCTCACTCCGCACCACAGGCGATACCAGAGAGACCGTTGGGGGAGATCCCGCCGGGGTGCCTCCCAAAAGAGCACCCAACCCTCTGCCTAACGGGGACTTCGCCATCCTCCTGACGGTAATGTTTGCTATGCCTTCGTCAATCCAACCCCTGCGCACCCACGAATAACGTGGGGAGGAGCATGGAACTCTTAGGAGCGAATCGATTGGGAACGTCGAAGAAAGAAAATAGCCGCCACCGCCAAACCAGCCAAAAGCAGCTTGTGTGAGGATGGCTCAGGCACCCCCACCGCCGCGATCTGGTGAGGCCCCTCCGAATAAGAGGACATACGAATAAAGTAACTATCATCCGATTCACGCGAGTTGAAATCAGCGCTCGCCAGCGAGTAACCACTATTTTGCACATATGCTCCAAGGCCCACCAAGAACCACTCTCCCCCAATTTGCCGAAAAAGAGCACTGCCGGAATCGTAAATGGTCAGGGCCGCCTCGTTGACACCCGAGTTGCTATTGAACTGCGTCCTCAGCAGATCGGAGGTGTATCCCGCCACCTGTACCCGCGAAATTGCGCCATCGACAAAGTTGGTCCCCCACCTTTTGGTCGCAGTGCTGCTATCCCCCCACGTGACCGGACTTGTCCCGACCAAGGAACTAGGAGCCCGACCCACTCCGTAGCCCACCAAGTACGCCGAACCGCCGTCGCTCGCCGACGAGGTATTCAAACGGACAGTACCGAGTCCTGGGTCACTCGCCAATCGAACCAACTTCATGTCCGCTGTCCCAATGGAAACAGGAGCGGAGGCGTCGAGTTGGTAATCCAAGAAACCTACCTTCACGCTCGTTAAAGGCCCCACATGGCCGGCGGTGAGCACATACCGATTCCCTAAGTAAACTCCCGTGCCAATCGGACCCGAACCGCTCCTCATCTGTACCACATTCTCCCAAGGAACACCGTTGCCCGGATTCGTTAAATTCGCATCATTTCCTTGGCTAAAAAAAACGATCGCTTGCGCTGGTGCCGCGCCCCACCAGACCCCCAGAACGGTTACCACGGAGACAAGGAATACCCTCACCCCATCATCTTAACTGCGGGATAGGATTTTTCAATATCCCCAAATCCACGATCGCTTTCCTCTTAGGCGCTCGGGCGAGTTCGAACCCCTCTTGGCGCACGGTAACCAAACAGCCTTCGGCGACGAATTAAGGCCGCGACCCCCGACGGTACATTCACTTCCCAACCACTCCGGCCGCCACGAATATTGCGAAGAATTTCCGAGCTGGAACAAACCGGAAGATCTTTCTCCGTCCCCGCCAAATCCACGATTTTGCCTTGTTGCAAAAGAAATTGGTGAATATCCCGCGAGGCCTTCGGCACGCTCAAGGTATGGCCCGTGACATACGCCCCCGTGACCGAGTCATACCCTGGGTGCACAAATAACTTCACCCCAGGCAAGAAAAGGCGCCCCATTCCCTCCAAAATTCCACCTGGCAAATCACTGTAAAAGTTCAGATCCAATATCTTGCTCAGCAATGGCACCCCGATGACAAAACCCACCGACCCTTTCGTTCGTTGGGTCAAGTAGTGCGCCAGCCGATGGAAACGAAAAATCCCCGTGACCAAAACCGTCTTTTTCAATGCCCCCAGACAATCCACCCGATCCAAAAAGTCTTCCGCCCCCGCCTTCCGATGCCGCACCAGATTTCGCATCGTTATCTCATTCACCTCGACAATCTCTTTCCCGGCATTGGCTGGATCTTTCCGAAACATTGCCGAGGCTTTGCTCATCATCGTCAGATGAAAGTTCGTGATCGGGCGATAGTGACCCCGTAGAAGCAGAATCGATTTTCCATAAAAACAATCCTCCGCCTCCAGGTTCGCCCCCGTCGCGGAAAAGAGCGCGACCGGGGTAAGTTGGAGATGAACCATCTTCAGGCTCAGTAAACGATTATCCACCTCGGCAAAAATCGGTCCCCGAAAATCCACCATATCCACCTCCACCCGCCCAGGTCGGATTCCGTCCATCAGATGATGTAAAATCTCGTCCGGTTTTCGCCAGTGTCGAAAAGCGGCGTGAATGAGATTCACTCCTAGAATTCCCAGCACCTCCATCTGCTCGGCATTAGTATCATCCTTTAATCTCACATGGAGAATGATGTTTCCGGGAGTGCCGTTCGGCTCCGTCTGAAAACGAATTCCCATCCAACCCTTGCCGTCTCCCGCAATCTTGTGGCTTCGGGCCGAAACGGTGTTGGCGAAGACAAAGAATCTCGATCGATCTCCTCGCTCCTGCCCCAATCGCTCCATCAGCAGGGAGTACTCGTGATCCAACATCTCGCGCAACCGCTCCCGCGAGACAAAACGATGCGCCGTTCCGTATATCGCATTGCTGAACGTCATGTCATAGGCCGAAATGCTTTTCGCCACCGTTCCCGCCGCCCCGCCCGCTTGGAAAAACCAGCGGGCGACCTCCTGCCCCGCCCCAATCTCGGCAAAGGTGCCATAATATTTACCCGAGAAATTGATCTCCTTCGCCTTTTCGTCCGTCGTCAGTAGATGGGTAATTTTTTTCATGACTTCGCTCGGCTCACCCAGGGGTTCCCCTGAATCCAAAAACGCCAAGGAAAACGCGCCGCGGGACCCGCAGAGCTCACCCCCACCCGCCGGCTTTCCTCGATTTTGACCTTCGGGCTACGCATCCCATCATCTTCGATTCGAATGGGGCCTGAGACAAGATCGCATCCATCCCAATCCA
>CAMCFB010000012.1 GCA_945874125.1 Verrucomicrobia subdivision 6 bacterium
GCCAAGGAGATCGACATCGCTTGAGGTCTGGGGGTTGATGAGAGTTTGGTGTTTTACGCCCAACCCCGTACGCGAGAAGAAGTTTGTTTTGGGGTCGGATCGGGTTGAGGTATCGGCGGGGGGTAAAGGTCGAAATGTGGCTCGCCAGCTTTGTTTGTGGGGGGTGCCCGCCATTTCGAAGGTGATCGATTGGGGTCAGACCCCGGGACAGGTCTGGTGCCAGGTGTTGGACCAGGCACCGTCGAAAGGGGGGGGTGGGCTTGGGTGAGGGAGGGGGAGGAGAGGATCGATTTTTTTACTGGGGATGCAAAAGTCAAAGCGAGGGTGTGGGCTGAAATTGGAAATTATTGGAGGCGGGTTTTGCACAAAGGGGATTGGTGGGTGGTGGCGGGGAGTTCGGCGACAGGTTGGCCGAGGGGTTGGTGGAAGAAGTTGATCGGCGATCTGCAAAAAAAGGGAGTCACTGTTTTAGTAGATAGCCGAGGGGCGCTTTTGCGGGAGGCGGTTCAGGCGGGGGCGGAGTGGATTAAATGTAATCTGAACGAGGCCGAGGTAACGACAGGGAAGCAAGGGGTGGATCGTTGCCGGCCAAGTTTGAAGGGCGATGGAACAACGGGTGTGGTGGTGACTTTAGGGAAAGAGGGTTTGGTGGCGGAGGTCAATGGGTGCCGGCTGTCCGCGAATGCTCCGCGGGTGAAGGTGAAAGATCCGACGGGGGCAGGGGATGCGGTCACGGCCGCGCTGGTTTATGGGGAGATTCAAGGGTGGACGATCGACAAGACCTTGCGAATCGCGGCTGGAGTCGGTGCATGGAAGGTGAGTCACGAGAGTGATGTGCCTCGCGTTGGCCTGCGGGATTGAGTCGGGTGAGGGAGTTCGCTTAGGATATCGGAATATGGGAAGACAGTGGTTACATGCAAAACGGGAAGTCGCTTCGCTAAAGAAATCGAAGACAACGAGCAAGTTTGTTCGGGAGATCAGCCTGGCCGCTAGGCAGGGGGCGGATCCCGCGCTGAATGCCCGATTGGCGGCGGCATTGGAGCGGGCCCGCAAGGAAAGTGTTTCTCGGGATATCATCGAGCGTGCGATTCAGAAGGGATCGGGAACGGGGGAAGGCAAAGATTCGTTAGAACACATGGTGTTTGAGGGATACGCCCCACACAAAGTTCCCCTGATCGTGGAAGCGTATACGGACAACCACAACCGAACGGCTCCGGAGATTCGAGTGCTCTTTAAGGCTGGGTCGCTGGGTTCTTCTGGAAGCAACCGCTTTCTTTTTGATCAGGTGGGAATTGTCGAGGCACATCACCCCAAAGCGGAGACCGATCGGGAGACGGCGGCGATTGAGGCAGGGGCGAACGAGGTGGAAGCTCTATCCCATCAGCAAAATGATGATATTCCCGAAGAGACCTGTGGGGCCCGATTTCTGACCGAACGTACGGCGATGCATGGGGTGACGGATTGGCTGAAAAAGAACGGGTGGAGTGTGGTGACGAGCGAGTTGGGTTTTGTGCCAAAGAACTATCCTGAATTAAGCGAAGAGGCTTGGGGGGAAGTAGGGGCGTTTTTGCAATCGCTGGAGGATCACGATGACGTGCATCGGATCTGGGCGGCGGTCCGTTAGTTGTGCGTCGGGATGGGAAGAGCGTTGCGAAAGGTAATCTTCCGGAAAAAATCTGTTTGAGATGCGGCCGACCATTTGTCTGGCGGAAAAAATGGGAGAGAGATTGGGATCAGGTAAAATTCTGCAGCGATGCGTGCCGAAGGGGGGCTATTCGTCCAGAAGGGCCTGAAAACGTAGACCCTTGATCTTGCTGAAATGTCGTCGATTCCGGGTGATCAGGGGTTTCTGGAGGGCTAAGGCCGTGGCGGCGATCCAAAGATCATTTTGTCCCACGAGTTTGTAGGAAGGTTGATCCTGCAACAACGAGCAGAGGCGGGCGTAAAACGGGATGACCGGCTCGGCGTTGAGGATGGGTAATCCGATACTGAGGAACTGGCGAACTCGTTCCGGATCGTGTTTGGCCCTCTCGGCGCCGTGCCAGAACTCGCCCAAAACAACCCAAGGGAGGCCGATGGATTGATCGGCGTTGCGGTTGGCGAAGGATTGGGCCCAGGACTGTTTTCTCCAGAGACCCACCAGCAGGGTCGTATCGGCAATCAGATCCATGGGTTATGTTTGGATCCTGACTTGTGCGTGATGGCTTTTTCCATTTTGTCGTTGCCGGGGAGGCGGTCGGTTTGGTGGGTTTCCACAAAACGGAGGAATGAACCGAGGGTGCCAGGTTCGGGCACGACGCGTTTGACTACGCTCGAGAAGGATTCGTTCCCCCCTTTTTTCCAGGCTTTCAACCGGGCGTAAGCCGTTTCATCCAAGGTGATCGTCTTCATGCATTCGTGTATACACGAATAGCTGCATGAAGCAAAGATCAGAAAAGAAGCTGACGGTCAGCCAGGGATAGTTCCCGCCAGTGACCAGCCTTGAAGTCGCCTAATTCCAGAGCACCGATCCGGACGCGGATGAGGCGGAGGGTCGGGTGACCGATGGCAGCGGTCATTTTACGAACCTGCCGATTTTTCCCCTCAGTTAATTCGAGGGCGATCCAGCATTCAGGAATGGTCTTGCGGACACGGATGGGGGGATCTCGTGGAGGGAGTTGGGGTTGGGGTTCTAGAAGCCAGGCGCGACAGGGAAGGGTCTGGTGATCGCCGATGGAAACTCCTTGGGAGAGTTTTTCTAAGCCGGCTGTTGTCGGTATTCCTTCCACTTGAGCCCAGTAGCAGCGGGTGTGGGCATTTTTTGGGTCCAAGAGACGCGTATTGAGGCCGGGTTCGTCGCTGAGGAGGAGCAGGCCTTCGGAGTCAGCATCGAGTCGGCCTAGGGGGTAAACATCTTTGGGGAAACCAAATTCAGCTAAGGTTCGGTTGGGGGAGCCATCTGGGGTGAATTGGGAAATCACCCCATAGGGTTTGTGAAAGGCGAGGAGCACGACGGAGGATATTCTATCGACTTTATTTCAGGAGTGAGGCTTAAAAAAGTCCTTCCTAAACGTGTTACGATTGTGACACGTATAGGTGATGGATGGGTTGGGATGATTTGAGTTGGGTGAAGAAGGGGGATAGATTGGTGAGATGGAGATTATTGTCGCAAGACCCGAGCAGTTGGAGGCGCGGAGGTTGGCCGGGGAGCGAATGCACTTTGTGGATGTTCGATCTCCGGGAGAGTTTCAGCAGGTACATGTCACGGGGGCTTTGCTTTATCCTTTAAATGGACTTCAGCCTAAGAAAATCGCAACCGAGTTAGGGATCAGTGCCCAATCTCCAGCGGCGCTTCTTTGTGCGGGTGGAACGCGGGCGCGGAGGGCGGCGGAGAAGTTTTTGGCGGAAGGAATTCCCCACTGCCTCGTGGTGGAGGGTGGAACAAAGGCTTGGGAGGCGGCCGGTTTGCCCGTGGTGCGGGGGCAAGGGGTGATCTCGATCGAGCGGCAGGTTCGGATTGGAGCGGGCACGCTGGTGCTGTTGGGTGTCCTGCTGGGTTCTTGGGTAGACCCGTTCTGGTTTTTTCTAAGCGGCTTTGTCGGGGCGGGACTGATTTTCGCGGGTATAACGGATTGGTGTGGGATGGGACTTCTTTTGGCCAAGATGCCATGGAATCAGAGTTCCGGCGGAGCAGGAAAAATTCGGCCCTCTTAGCGTAAAAGAGTTTGCTTGGTGTCCTTGTCCAGAGCGGTTGTGTTCAGGATAAATTGGCGGGCGGCGGCGGGGTCGTGCTTGAGCCAAAGATCGGCGGCCTCTTTCACGGCACTCTTCTGCATGGTGGGGTTCGAAATTTCGGTCGCCCACTGGGCGGCCAAGGCCGCATCGTAGGGTCGGAGGGATTTGCAGTAAGAATCTAAAGCAGTGTCTTTCAAGTTGGGTTGGGACAGGCCTCGGACCCATTGGCCGGCGGCTTGGGGATCGGTGCGAGCCCAAGTGCCCGCCACCGCAGCGATGGCGGCATTTCGATCTCCCGTTTTGGAAAGAGAAAGAGACCAGTTGGCGGCCTCCATCGGATCCATCGAGGTCCAGCGCCCTGCGACCGAACCGATGCGGGAGGTGAAAAAGGGTTGTCCCATCGGGCTGGCAAGCCAGTTGGCGGCCCCTTGAGGATCGGTGCCGATGAATGCGCCGAGGGCGGCCTCGAAAAACTTTCTTTGGACAGGACCTAAGGCCAATTTGGAGCCCAGTGCTACCTCGGTGGATTGTCCCAAGCCCCACGCGAGAGCGGAGTTAGGATCTTTTCGGACCCAATCTCCGGCTAATTTGGAAACCAAGGCCCACTGAACGTCCCCGGGTTGCTGGATCAACCAGCCAGCCGCTCCGGCAGGGTCCCGCCGCGTCCACTCGCCGAGAATCGCATCCAATGTTTTTTCCCGAATCGGGCCGGGCAGGGATCGAGCCCACTGCATGGCGTTGGCGAAACTTTTCCCAGCATGCGGCGGCGCGGTGGCGGCACTGGCGATGCCTCGGGCGGAGGCGGGGCGAAGCGAGGAGATACTTTTGGCGGCGGCCGAGGAATCTTTCTTAGCCCAGATGGAGTAGGCGGTGCGGATGGCGGCGTCACGCAAGGATGGTGAACCCAGATTCCCTGCCCAGCGGGCGGCTTCCGCGGGGGTGCGGTTGGCCCAGATGGTGACCGCATCCACGAGGAGATTTTCGTCCGCACCTTGCAGAGCGGCGGCGTAGGCGTATTCACAAGCGAGCTTGGGTTCGAGAGCGGCCCAACGCTGGACCAGCCAGCGCTCGGTTTGGTCGGCCACCGCGCCTGGCGTCCAGTTCGAGAGCTGAGCAAGGCGGGCACGAATCTCAGCCAGGGGCAGTGATTGGATCGTCTTCTCATCCCACTTCGGTTCCTGTTTGGCCTTTGGGTTGGCGCTGGACGTTTGGGGCGCGAGATTCTTCGGCTTGGAATTTGTTGCGGAAAGGGCGGTAGGTGGGTTGGTCTCGCTGTCGGGTTCCGAAACGGACGAGAAAAAAAGCGGGCGTCCAAAAAATACGCCGAGAATGAATCCGGCGAGGAGGGCAGCGGGAAGGAGGAGCTGGCGAAGGGGAGAGTCAGTTACTGGGCGTCGAGGAAGCGCTGGGCTTTTTGGCGGATTTCCTTCTGCTCGGCGCTGGGTTTTTTCTCCCATATTTTGACCATCATACCGATCCTGGGGTTCTTGCCAAAGAGCTTTGCGTGCTGGCCAAAAAAGTTCCAGTAGAGCGAATGGAAGGGGCATGCATCCGGCCCGTCTTTTTTCTTGGGATCGAAGCGGCACGAGGCGCAGTGGTTACCCATCTTGTCCTGATAGGCGGCTCCGGCGGCGTACGGTTTCGTGGCAAAGAACCCGCCATCAGCAAAGAGAATCATTCCCAGAACGTTCGGAACCATGACCCAGTCGTACGCGTCGAGGTACATTTCGGTGTACCAGCGGAGAACGGCTTTGGGTTCATACCCACCGAGGAGGAAGTAGTTACCGAGGACCATCAGGCGTTGAATGTGATGGTTGTAGGCGTGATCGACCGCACCGTGAATCGCTTGGGAAACGCAACGCATTTCCGTTTTTCCCGTATAGGCCCACTGGGGCAAGGGGCGATCCGCGCCGAGGAAGTTGACCTCACGGTATTCGGGCATTTTCAGCCAGTAGATGCCGTGGATGAACTCCCGCCAGCCGAGAATTTGGCGGATGAAACCCTCGACCGAGTTGAGCGGGGCTTTACCATCGCGGTAGGCTTTTTCGGCAGCGTGGATGCACTCGATCGGAGTCAGGAGCCCCAAATTTAAAAGAGGCGAGAGCACGGAGTGGAACAGAATGTTTTCGCCGTCGACCATCGTGTCTTCCCAAGGGCCAAACTTTTCCAGCCGTTGACGGATGAATTGTTTGAGCCAATCCAGTGCTCCTGCGCGGGTGGTGGGAACCCATAGATCGGCGGCGAGGCCAGGGTGATGAGGAAAAAGTTTACTGACTTGGGCGGCCACCTCTTGAACGATCGGATCCTTGACGGGTGGCGGGAGGGGAGGGACTTGGGGTTTTTCTTTAGCAAATTCGCGAAAGGTGCGGCGGTTTTGATCGTCGAGGTTCCAGTCCCCGCCTTCGGGTTGACCTTGAGGGGTCATGAGGATATTTCGTTCGGTTCGGAGTCTTCGGTAGTGGGTTTCCATGAGGAGATGCTTTTTCCCTGAAGCCCAGGTGGCGAACTCGGTCCGGGGAACGAGGAATTGGGTGCTGGGGTGAGTGACGATGGGAACGCCTAACTTTTTCGAAAGCGCGGGAAGGGAGTGGAGGGAGTCGTACTCATTCGGTTCGAGCAAATGAATCTCTCGAATTCGGTGCTGTTCGACCCACTGGGCGAGAGTGGTGGTGTAGTCCGCCCGTGCGGGGGAATCGGTCAGGTGATGATAAAGGGTGCGGAACTTACGTTTTTTTAGGTCGGCGGAGTAGTGGCGCATGGCGGAGTAGAGGAGAGTGAGTTTCTGCTGGTGGTACTGGACATGAGTGCCGCGGGGATAAGATTCGATCATTCCGACATAGAGATCGGGGGACGGGGAGGGGATGAGGGGGTGAGATGGGAGGAGTTGATCCCCCAAAATCCAGATCAGGCGCATCAAGGTAGGTTAGGCGAGATAGGGCGGGGTCAAGTGCGGGAGAAGAGTTTTCTTGTTCCCCAAGACAAAAGGGGAAACATTGGGGGATGCTTACCTTTCCGGAAGAGATCGTGTTGCTGTCCTTGGATGACAAGAGCGGGAAGTTTGTCGATTTACCTCCTTTAGCGATGGATCAGGCACTGGCGGGGGCGGCCTTGTTGGAGCTAGCTTTTCAAAATCGGATTGATACGGATTTGACGCATTTGACCCTGGTGAATGCCAAACCGACCGGGGAGGGGATGTTGGACCCACTGCTGGAGAAGATTGTGGAGGCACAAGACAAGAAGGACGCGAAGTATTGGGTGGGGGTTTTTTCAGCGGAGGGGGAGAAACTGCGGGAGAAGACTTTGGATCGACTGGTGCAGCGGGGGATTATCAAAAGGGAGGAGAAAAGATTTCTGTGGGTGATTCCTGGGCGGCGATATCCGATGGTGAACAACCAGGAGGAGCAGGAGGTGCGAAAGAGGATTCAATCGGTCATTGCCGAAGGGGAGGTTCCCGGGCCGCGGGATGTGGTCTTGATCAGCTTGTCGAGTGCTTGTCAGCTTTTGCGATCGGTCTTCAGCGACGCGGATTTGCTAAAATATAGCGCACGGATTGCGGAGGTTTCCAAGATGGACCTGATTGGAAGAGCGGTTTCGAAGTCGGTTGCGGAAGTTCAGGAAGCGGTGATGCGAGCGGTGTTGTATTCGGTTTAGGGTAATTTTTTCTTATCCGGAATGGGGCGTTGGAGTTGGAGTCAGGTTTGATCTGTGCAGTAACTAGTCCAAGGTAAGAGAGTGATGAACCCAGACGATTTTCATTACGCGTTGGAAAACACCAAAGTGATCCTACCTCCGCAAAAGAGGTTGGAAACGTTTGGCACGACGGTCCTGAACTACCATCTGATCACGGAGGAGATGGATGCGGTGAATCGAATGCGTGTCCGCGAGGGCCGTATTCACGCGCAAAAGCCTGAGTTGGTCACGCCGGATGGTTTTGCCAAACTCCTCTTGGATGGTTTTGGGGAAAAAGCGGAACGATACGCGGATGCGGTGAGTGAGTTCGCCTCCCAAATCGCCATTTTGAAGTACGGCTTTAGCTTTCGCAAAGATGAAACGCGACGCTATGACGTGACGGGGGCGTTGGGCGAAGTTTCTGATAAAGTGAGGAAAGAGGTCGAGGCGAAAGGGGATCCGTTGTCGGCGGTGCTGACCGGAGTGGATGATGGGTGGGAAGTTTGCCTATTGAAATTTGCGCTGGATATGGTTTTGGCCTCGGGAGGAGATCATGTGCGAGATTTGAAGAGAAGGGGTCTATTGTAGGGAAGTAGTTCTCGGTTTTGTGGGGGTCTGGCCTAGAATACGGCCAAGTGAATGCTGTAACGAAAGCGTGGTTGGGGTGGACGGCCAGAGTGATTTTCACGGTGGGGGCGGTCTGGTTTCTCTCCACGAAATTAAATTGGGGGGAGTTTGGTCAGGTGGTGCGACAGGCGGATCCTCTTTGGCTGGCTTTGGCTTCATTGACGTACGGTGGTGTCGTGGTGATCTCGATCGTGCGTTGGCACTTATTGCTCGAGGTGGCCGGGGCGGCGGTGGATTGGGGTCGGACGGCCCAACTTTCGATGGCGGGGCTTTTCTTTAATAGTGTTCTGCCTGGAATGATGGGGGGCGATGTGATGCGGGCGTATTGGGCGGCCCAAGATGCGCCACAGGCCAGGGCGGCGGCAGTCGTTTCGATTTTATTAGAGCGGGTGCTGGGTTTGACGGCGACCGTTTCGGTTGGGGCGGCTCTTATTTTGCCCCACTGGGGCGATTTGACATCACACCCTGTCACCCAAGCGGGGGCTTATGCCTTTCTCATCGTGTCCGGAATTCTTTTTGTTTTGCTGCTCATTTTGGCACATCCCGCCTCCGCCAGACTCATGAGTGGTAGGGAACGTGTCGGGTGGAGGAAAGTGGCGGGGGAGGGAGCCGAAGCGTGCCACATTTGTCTGACCCACCCGGTGGGGGCGGGAGCGGGGCTGGGGCTAAGCATCCTCGCGCAGCTACTCCTAGTTTCTCTGTTTTACTGCGTTTCGCGTGGGATGGGGTTGCCGGTGGGATTTTGGCAATTGGCCTCGGTTCTTCCGATGGTGGCCATGATCACTGTGCTGCCGATCACCTGGAATGGATTAGGGTTACGGGAGGCGGCTTTTGTGACTTTCTTGGGGACGTTTGGAATTGCGGCCGCGCAATCGGTGGCGATCTCCCTCACGGGGTTTGCGGTGATTTTGGCTTGGAATCTTGTGGGGGGAGTAGTGTATGGGTTTCTCGGGGTTGGAACCAAAAAGCCCTAAGAACGCTCCTTGCGCTGAAGGTGACTGCGGAGAAAAGGAGCCGTACGAGAGGTCTTGGAGGTGGCCACGTGTTCGGGGGTGCCTTGGGCCATAATCTTTCCACCGGCTTCACCGCTTTCAGGACCGATATCGATCAGGTAATCGGCCTCGGCGAGGACATCCAGGTGATGCTCGATGACGACGACCGAGTGACCTGAATCGACCAGGCGGTGCATCAGGTCAAGCAGGCGACGAACATCGGCCAGGTGTAGGCCCACGGTGGGCTCTTCCAAAAGAAAGAGGTGGTGGGCGGGACGACGGGCACGTCCTTTGGCATGGGCGTGATCGGCCGCGATCTGAGCGGAGGCCAGTTCCGTGACCAGCTTGAGACGTTGGGCTTCGCCTCCCGAGAGGGTGGGGCTGGTCTGGCCTAATTGGAGATAACCGAGGCCAGTCTCGGTCATCAAGCGGCAGGGAGTGGCGATTCTGGGGTGCGGCGCAAAAAACTCGGCCGCCTTTTCTGCGGATAAACTCAAGGCCTGCTGGATGGAAATATCCCGATAGCGCAGAGCCAGGATTTCTGGTTTCCAGCGCATTCCGTTGCACTCTTCGCAACGAACGTCGGCCGGAGGGAGAAAACTCATCTGGACCCGAATGGTTCCAGCTCCATCGCAGGCGGGGCAGCGGCCCGGGCCCGCGTTATGGGAAAAGTGGGAGGCGGTGAATCCGGACTGTTTGGCCACCGGCAGGCTGGCGTAGAGCGTACGCAGATGATCCATCAGGCCGAGGTAGGTTGCCACGGTGGAGCGCGGGGTCTTTCCAATGGGAGATTGGTCCACCTCCACCACCCGATCGATCGCTTCGGCACCATGAACCGATTTCCAGCGTGGATCTTTTTTTTCTTTGGGCTGGGTTGTAGCCGGGAGAAGGATTTCACGGACTAAGGTGCTTTTGCCCGAACCGCTCACCCCGGAAAGCGCCGTTAGCCGATGAAGGGGAATGGCGACATCGATGCCGTGAATGTTGCGGGCGACCGCCCCGTGAATTTTAATCCACGTGGTGGATGGGTCGATGGGGCGACGTTGGCCTCGGGCGGGATGTTGAATCGGTTCCCCGAGCAGACGGGCGGTGGCGGAGCGACCTTGGGCATCGATCTGTTGCCAAGTTCCTTGGGCGACAATTTCTCCCCCGTGGACACCCGCTCCTGGGCCGAGATCGATGATATGGTCGGCCGCACGCATGGTGTCTTCGTCGTGCTCGACCACCAGGAGCGAGTTGCCGCGATCTCGAAGATTCCGCAGGATGCCAAGGAGTTTCTGATTATCGCGGGGATGAAGACCGATGGTGGGTTCATCGAGGACGTAGAGAACGCCCTGAAGGTTGGAGCCGAGCTGGGCGGCCAGACGGATTCGTTGGGATTCCCCGCCAGAAAGAGTCGGGGCGGAGCGGTCGAGATTGAGATAGTCGAGACCCACTTTCCGAAGGAAGGCAAGGCGCTGAAGGATTTCGGGCTGAATATCGCGCACGATCAAGGTTTCCCGTGGGGTGAATTTGATTTTGGAGAAAAAGGATTCAAAGTTGCGGACCGAGAGGGAGTTGATTTCGGGAATGGTTTTTCCGGCAAACCGAACCGAGCGGGCCACAGGGTTGATTCGGGCGCCGAGACAGGAGGGGCAGGGAAGGAGTTCGCCCTCGGCCAACTCTTCTCGTGCTAATTCGAGCTGCTGCTCTTTTTCCGCTTCGTCTTCGGAATCCACTTCGGGGGGTTGGGCAAAAATCGTGCCGTAGCCTTGGCACTCGGGGCACCAGCCGTGGGGACTATTGAAGGAGAAGAGTCGGGGATCGAGCTCATCAAAGGAGCGGCCTGTTTCCGGGCAGAAGAGGTGATGGCTGTAGATGGTGGATTTTCCGGTGCGATCGATGGCGTAGAGAGTGCCTTTTCCAAGGGAGAGGGCTTGAGAGACGAGGATCGGAAGATCTTTCTGGCGAGTGACAAGTTGACCCACGAGGACTTCGATCTGGTGCTCCTTGTAGCGATCCAGAGGTTGAAACTTTTCTGGCTCGACCCACTTTCCGTCCACGCGGAGGAGTTTGTACCCTTTCTTGACGGCCCAGCGGGCGACTTCGGTATGAAAGCCTTTGCGACCACGTATGAGCGGGGCGAGAAGGTCGAGGCGCTTTGATTTTCGAAGTTGGGCTTGGATTCGCTTGATGATGTCGGCTGAGTTCTGGCGGATGGCGGCCTCGCCCGTATCGGGATCGTGTTGGACGCCGAGTTTGGCGTAGAGAAGGCGAAGGAACTGATAGAGCTCGGTGACCGTAGCGACGGTGGATTTTCGGCCGCCGCGGGTGGTGCGCTGTTCGATGGCGACGGAGGGAGGGAGGCCGGTAATGGAGTCCACATCCGGCTTTTCCAGCTGTTCGACGAATTGGCGGGCGTAGGTATTAAGACAGTCGAGGTACCGGCGCTGGCCTTCGCTAAAAAGAAGATCGAAGGCGAGGGTGCTTTTGCCCGAGCCGGAGAGTCCCGTGACAACGACCATCTGATTTCGGGGAATACGGAGATCGAAGTTCTTGAGATTGTGGTGACGGGCACCCCGAACGATCATCTCGTTGGAGAACGGCTTTTTTCGTGAGGGAGGAGGAGCTTCGTTCAGGCAGAGGGAGGGAGCCGCTTTTTGGGATAGGAGAGGAGCGAGGAAAGGGGCGGTCCGGCTTTTGGGGTTTTGGGCCACCTGCTCGGGTGTACCGGCGGCAACCAGCTTGCCGCCCTCGGAGCCTGCCTCGGGGCCAAGGTCGAGAATCCAGTCGGCATTTTTGAGCACATCCATGTGGTGTTCGATGACGAGAAGGGATGCGCCTTGGTCGACCAGGCGGTGAAGCAGCCGAATCAGGAGGGCGACATCGTCCAGGTGAAGGCCGGTGGTCGGCTCATCGAGGATGAGGAGGGGGGAGTGATTCGCCTTGGGCGCACTCTTCTTTCTACCCGGTTTTGAAGATTCAGGTTGGCTGTTTTGCGGGGCTAAGTGGGCTACCAATTTTAGGCGTTGCGCTTCCCCGCCGGAAAGTTGGCTGAGGGGTTGGCCACAGCGGAGGTAGCCGAGGCCGACCTCAGAGAGGAGTTCAAGAGATGAACAGATTCTTTGGTGGCATTCACGGGCGCGGGGGGTGAGGTTGTCGCGAGGGGCAAAGTGGAGGAGGGCTTGGGCGGCAGTCATTTCCAGGAGTTGATCGATCGATTTTCCTAAGTACGGGGCCGCGAGAACGTGGGGCTGGAACCGGTGACCTTCACAGGTGGGGCAAGTGACAAAGACGTCGGGAAGGAACTGCATCGAGATTTTTTCGTAGCCCATGCCCCCGCATCGCTCGCATCGTCCGCCGCCCGCGTTGAAGGAGAAGGAGGAGGCGGGTAGCCCGGCGCTTTGGGCCTCTTCGGTGGAGGCGTAGAGTTCGCGGACCAGATCGTAAATATCGAGGTAGAGGAGTGGGGTAGAGCGCGGGGTTTGCGAAAGTGGGGATTGATCGACCAAAAGAACGTCGGAGATGGTCTCGCTTCCAGTGAGGGAGCGGATGGAGGGTGGATTTTCGACCGCACGCCCCATTTGGTGAAAGAGGGTTTTGTAAATGACTTCGTGAACGAGGGTGCTTTTGCCCGAACCGCTGACTCCGGAAACGGCAACGAGTCGGCGCAAGGGAAATGAGGCACTAAGGTTTTTGAGATTGTGGCAGTCGGCTCCTTGCAGCCGGAGCCAAGGGTGGCCTTTCTCTGGGCAGGGGCGCCGGGTGGGCAAGGGAATGGTGCGGCGGCCGGAAAGATAAGCGCCAGTGGGGGAGTTTTTGACTTTCGAGAGTCCGGCGGGAGGGCCCGAGTAGAGAAGCTGGCCGCCTTCGTCCCCAGAACCGGGGCCGAGTTCGAGAATGTTTTCGGCGGAGCGGATGACGGTTTCATCGTGTTCGACCACGAGAACGGTGTTGCCGGCGGCGCGAAGTTCGCGGAGGAGATCGAGGAGGCGTCCGGTGTCGCGGGGGTGGAGGCCGATGCTGGGTTCGTCGAGGACAAAGAGGGTGCCGGTCAGACCCGTGCCGAGGCATCCGGTGAGGTTGACGCGTTGGAGTTCTCCGCCGGAGAGAGTTCGGGTAGGGCGATCGAGCGTGAGGTAGCCGAGACCCACGCTGAGAAGAAAGCGGAGGCGATGGCGAATATTCTCCAGGGGCGTTTGGGCGGAGGCGTCTTTGGTTTTTACCTTTTGCAGGAGGTTGGAAAGATCGGCCAGGGAGAGAGAGTTGAGTTCGGGCATGGTTTTTCCGGCGAGGCGCCAGTAGGTCGTTTCGGGCCGGTAACGCTGACCACTGCAGGTGGGACAGGGGCGGTAGGCGCGGTAGCGGGCGAGGAGAATGCGGACATGCATTTTGTAGGTTTTCGTCTCGAGCCACCGAAAGAACCCGCGAACACCGTACCAGTCGCCCGAGTCCCACAGTTCGGAGAGTTCTCGGGTGGAACCTTGCTCTCCCTCAAGGATGAACTTCTGCTGATCGGGGGGGAGTTCTTGAAAAGGAATTTCCAAGGGAATTCTTTTTTTGCGGCAGGCTTTTTCGAGGTCCTGTTGGCACTCTTCGAAGCTGGCGGTTTGCCACGGTTTGACGACGCCACCAGCGATGGTGAGGGAGCGATCGGGCAGGGCGAGGGATTCATCGATTTCGATGATCCGACCAAAGCCACGGCAAGCGGGGCAGGCGCCGAGCGGGTGATTGAAGGAGAAGAGGGCAGGGGTCGGGGCGTGAAAGTCACGCTGATCCCGGGGGCAGTGGTATCGATCCGAGTAGAGGTGAAGGTGGGTAGGGTTTTGGACCAGAGAGATGGCGGCGATCCCTTTTCCGTAGCGGAGGGAGGCGGTGATCGCCTCGATCAGTCGCGCTTGGGTGGAACGGGAGAGGGTGAGGCGATCTTGGATCACGGGGACGAGGAGGTTTTGTTCGGGAGGGGCCTGGGAGAGGGCGATGGCGAGGGATTCGAGTCCAGCAGGTTCGTCGAGGCGTTCGGCTTTGCCTTCAAGAAGGACACGGCGGAATCCTTGGCGGGCGAGAAAAGCGGCGGCTTCATCGGCGGGAGTTTTTTGAGGAAAAGGAATTTGGAAAAGGAACCAGGCGTCTTGGTCGGGGTGGTTTTTGAGTAGGTCGGAGAGAATGGAGTGAGGGGTCCACGGTTGGACAGGTTGGGAGCAGTCGGGGCAGGTGAGGTGGGCGAGGTGAGGGAAAAGGAGTTTTAGGTGGTCGGCGATTTCGGTGACGGTACCGACGGTGCTGCGGGAGGAGCGGACTGGGTTGGATTGGCCGAGGGCGATGGCGGGTGGGATACCTTCGATGCGGTGGACGCGGGGGCGATCCATACGCTCGAGGAACTGGCGTGTGTAGGGGCTGAAAGTTTCCGCGTAGCGACGTTGGCCTTCGGCGTAGAGGGTATCGAAGGCGAGGGAGGATTTGCCTGAGCCGGAGGGGCCGGTCAGGACGTGAAACAGGCCGAGGGGCAGGTCAAACGTGAGGTTTTTGAGATTATTTTGGCAGGCGCCTTCAACGCGGATAAAACCTGAGGGATCCATGGGGTGCGTAGAGTAGCTCTGTCTGGGGCGAGAACAAATGAGGTAGTTCCATTAAGGGGAAATAGTTTTAGTGGGGTGGGGGTTGACAAATGGGGGCATTGGTACAAATGTTATTACATGGGAATAAAAACTAAGGTGCGGAAATTTGGCAACTCGCTCGGCATTATTTTGCCGAAGGAGGCGATCGCGGCTTTGAAAGTGCAGGAGGGTGCGGCGGTCTATTTGACGGAGGGGCCGGAATGTTCGTTGCGCGTCTCGGCCGGAAAGCCTGATTTCGTGGCCCAGATGAAAATAGGTGAGGATTTAATGCAAAGATATCGAAACGCGCTCCAAGAATTGGCAAAATGAGCGACTTGGTTTGGGTGGCGCCTGAGACCATCTTCTCATTGCATGAAGCCTCCGTTGCACGTTTTGGCGGAACATTAGGAGTGCGAGATTCAGGTCTTTTAGAATCGGCACTTGCTCGTCCGCAAAATGTTTACGCGTATGGGGAGGCAGATCTTTTTATTTTGGCCGCCGCGCTTGGGGCAGGGATTATAAAAAACCACCCCTTTTTAGATGGGAATAAGAGAACGGGTTTTTTGGCAGCGGCACTTTTTTTGGAGAGCAATGGGGAAGGTTTTCAAGCTTCAGAGGAGGAGGTGGTTATCCAGACCCTCGCGCTGGCGGCGGGGGCGATTTCCGAGGCGGAGTATGCGGGGTGGTTGCGGGTAAGCTGTCGAAAAAAGAGGGAAAAGAAGGCTCGCTAGACCGATCGTTCGCGGGAAGCGCTGCGGAGGTGAATCGTTTTGTGTTCGAGGTCGTGGACGGCGCGGATATAGCGGACGGTGCGACTGCGGGCCCGCATGAGAATCGAATGGGTGATGGCTTTGTGACCGATCAATTTGACTCCCGGGAGAAGGGGACTTTCGATGATCCCGGTGGCGCAGAAGATGGCGCTTTGGCCGGTGACGATATCGGCGGAGCGAAATATGGTTTGGATCTCTTTTTCAGAAACACCATGGACCTCCCGGGCTTTGGCTTCGGGATTGGGGAACCACATGCGTAGCTGTATTTCGCCCCCGAGGGCTCGGACGGCGGTGGCGGTGAGAACTCCCTCAGGTGATCCGCCGATGCCGACATACAGATCGATGCCGGAATCGGGAAGGGAAGGGGCGACGGCGGCGGTGATATCGCCATCGGCAATCGTGCGGAGGGAAGCCCCTGCCCGTCGGATGGACTCAATGAAGGATTGGTTACGGGGGCGGTCGAGAACAAGAACCACTAATTCGCCGACGCGTTTGTGCAGGATTTTCGCCAGCCGCTGGAGGGTTTCCTCGAGCGGGGCATCCAAAAAGTTGGCCTGGGGATCTTCCTTCGTCAGAACGGAGGCCACGGCAGGTCCATAAGCGATTTTGTGGGAGTAGTAACTGGGGATGTTACGCATGACTGAGTGGTTGCCGTCGGGCGGAACTTCGGCTGCGGCCATGACGGAGATGGCGTTCGGGGAACCTTTCGAGAGATTCGTCGTTCCGTCGACGGGATCGAGGGCGATATTAAAGCGGGGGGCGTTAGGGCTCCATTTTCCCAAGCGGTCCCCAAGGAAAATTCCAGGGGCACTGTCTTTGATGCCTTCACCAATGACGACCTCTCCTCGAATATCGATCAGGTCAAAGACCCCTTGGATGGCATCACAAGCGGCGGCATCAGCGGCATTTTTATCTCCCCGGCCGATGAAGTGCATGGCATTGAGGGCAGCGTTTTCGGTGGCCCGCACAAACTCGAACTCTACCGTACGCTCTGGGTCGAACATAAGCGCTTGAGCTTAAGACCGTAACCTAAGGCGACCAAGCAGAATTGAAAAAGAGAGCAAGGCGATGTCTTGACGATTCCCGCGGTTGGTATTAAATACGTTCTTATGCGTAAATTGTTGATTCTGGGTGTTTTCGGTTTGTGGCTATCTCACTCGCAGAGTGAGGATACGCCCGATGTGCCCGATTTTCGTCCGGCCAAAGTGGAGCCGACGACGCAAGGGGCGGAGGCTCCCGCACCCACTACGGGAAAAGTTCCGGATGGGATGAAAGAGGACTACCCGGTGGAAAAAGATGAAAATATTAGTTTAAACAAGATTTACACCTACTTGAATGACCCTGCGGTTAACAAAGCGCCACCAGATAACCCGATGATGGTCTATGAGCCCAAGTATTGGAATCACGGAGCAATTTTGGCGAAGGATCGGGCGGAGCGGAAGGGAAACATTTTTGTGATCAACTGGCAGAATGATGGCGAACCAGCTGATTTCACCGTTCGACTCGACTATCGGCAGGCGATGTCACGGGAGAGGGTCATGACAAAAACACAGGATTATAAAAACTTCGATGGGTATGAAAAGACGGTCCTCAAAGTGACGGGAGACGATTATCTCCGTGGTGGAGTGGTGCACTCCTGGAGGATTTCGGTTGTGAGAGATGGCAAAATTGTGGCCGAGAAAAAATCGTTTATCTGGTAGTTGCTTTTCATTTCCTAGACTTCTCTTGGCCCCTGTTCTTCTTTAGCTTGAGCCATGGTCACTCTCACGGCTTCTCCTGAGTCCAGATTCTCGGAAGAGATCGAGAGAGAGCACGAAATTCGTAATTTAAAGGAGACAGTGGCGGCGCTGCGGGATGCTCTCGAGCAGCAGAAGGCGGGCACGGCGACCGAGGTAGCGCAAGCGGTGGCGGAGGCTCACAACGAAATTCGGGATTTGCAGGGTGGGATCGGGGAGATGCGGATTGAGTTAGAGAGACGACAGGCGGAGGGAGAGGAGGCCGTGCAAAAAATAGTGGCCCAAGCGGCGGAGGAAGGGCGCCAGCTCCAATCCTCCGTGCAGGCGCTCCGGGATCAGTTGGAACGGGAGAAGGCGCGACACCAGGAGGAGGAGCAGGCCATGCGCCGGACGCACCGGGACGAGTGTGCCGAGCTGGAGAAAACCATTCAAAGAATCCGTGGGGAGCTGGAGGCGTGCCGTGGCCAAAAGTAAGAGTCCGATCGATACGCTGAGTTTGGGCGAGGCGAAGATATTGCTGGAGGTAGCCCGGAAGGTGGCGGACGGGCAGAACCTGGACGATCAGTTGGGGACTTTGGTCACGCTGGTGACCGAGGCCACGGGAGCGGATCGGGGAACCCTGTTCGTGAACGATCCATCATCCCAGGAGCTGTACAGCCGCGTCACGGTGGGTGGTTTAAAACGGGAGATTCGGATTCTGAACACCAGCGGAATCGCGGGACACGTCTTTCAGTCGGGCGTCGGGCTGTTAGTGAAAGACGTCTACAAGGATTCGCGATTTAACAAAACGGTGGATGAGCAGACGGGATATCGAACCCGTTCGATTGCCTGTGCGCCGATTCGAACCGTCCGGGGAGAGTTGATTGGTGTGGTGGAGGTCCTGAACCGCAAGGGCGGAAAGACGGCTCACTTTACCGCGAAAGATCTCAAACTCCTGGAGGCGATGGCGATGCAGGCCTCTGTTTCACTTCAGCGAAGTCTTTTACTGGAGTTGGCGGAGAAGGAGAAGGCGAAGGAGGCGGAATTCTTAAGCGTGGTATCGGAAATCTCCGGTGAAATTCAGCTGGGAAGTCTGCTTTCGAAAATCATTCGGACGATCACCCGGTTGCTGCACGCGGAGCGCTCCACCCTCTTTATCAATGATGAGAAGACGCAGGAGCTGTACACGGAGGTGGGGGAGGGATTAGGAGCCACCCAGATCCGATTCCCTAACCATATGGGCATCGCCGGAGCGGTATTTACCAGCGGGCAGTCGGTCAATATTCAGCATGCTTATGCGGATCTGAGGTTTAATCCGGGCTTTGATAAAAAGACGGGGTTCTTTACCCGTTCGATTCTCTGCACCCCGGTGATCAACAAGGCGGGAAAAGTGATCGGGGCGACTCAAGTTCTCAACAAACGGGGAGGTGCCTTCAGCCACGAGGATGAGGCCAAACTGAAGGCTTTTACGGCGCAGGTCTCGGTCGCGTTAGAAAATGCAAAGCTCTTCGACGATGTGCAGAACATGAAGAACTACGCCGAATCGATGTTGGAGAGTATGACCAACGCGGTGGTGACCTTGAATGAGGACGGCGTGATTCAGACCTGCAACGCGGCCGGATATAAGATTCTGAAGAGCGCCCCCAAGGATGTTCTGAAGAAGAAGGCGACCGAATTCTTTACCGATAAAAATGGCTGGATAGAGGAGAAGATTCGTCACGTGATGGAGTCGAAGGAGCCTGCCTTGGTCATGGATGCGGAGATGGAGTGGGGCGGGGAGAAAAGCTCGGCCAACGTGACCGTGTTGCCGCTAACCAGCGTGAAGGGAAAGTCATTAGGCTCGCTGGTGATGATTGAGGATATTAGCGATGAGAAGCGGATGAAGGGAACGATGGCGAGGTACATGGACCCCGCGATTGCGGATCAGTTGATGGCCACGGGCAAAGAGGTTTTGGGGGGAAACTTGAGCGAGGCGTCGGTGCTGTTTTCCGATGTGCGAAGTTTCACCACGTTGACGGAAAGTCTGGGAGCGCAGGGGACCGTTGGGCTTTTAAATGAGTATTTCACCTTGATGGTGGATTGCCTGCAAAAGGAGGGGGGGATGTTGGATAAGTTTATTGGAGATGCGATGATGGCGATCTTTGGGCTGCCTTTACCGAAGGAGGATGATGCGGATCGGGCGGTGCGCGCGGGGATCGACATGTTGGTTGAGTTGGATCGCTTTAACGCCGCCCGAAAAGATCGGGGCATGATGGCGATCGACATGGGACTAGGGATCAATACGGATGAAATTGTCAGCGGCAATATTGGATCTCCGAAGCGAATGAATTATACGGTTATCGGGGACGGGGTAAATTTAGCGGCTCGTTTGGAAACGGCGTGCAAACAGTATGGGGCGAAGATGCTGGTGAGCGACGCCACGGTGAAAAAGCTGAAGGGCACCTACCGGATGCGGGAGGCGGACCGGGTGGTGGTGAAGGGCAAAACCGAGCCAGTGGTGATCTTTGAGTGTCTCGATTACCATACGGAGTCTTCGTTCCCTAACCCGATGGAGGTGATCAATCACTTTAAGGATGGCCTGGCTAAGTACCGCAAGCAGGATTGGGAAAAGGCGAAGGATGCGTTTCGTGAGGCCCTCAAAGCCCATGCGGGGGACAAGTTAAGCAAAATCTATATTGAGCGGTGCGACTACTTTATCCAGAACCCGCCGGAAAAGGCTTGGGACGGGGTTTGGGTGATGAAGGAAAAGTAGGCCGTCCGTAAGTGGCGGCACAAGGTGGGGTGGACGGATTCGGGAAATCCGCTACATTTCCGAATTGGGGTCGTTAGCTCAATGGTAGAGCTGCTCCCTTTTAAGGAGTAGGTTGTAGGTTCAAATCCTACACGACCCAATTTCGCCATGAACTTTCAAATCGAATCCCCCTACCCGCCCGCAGGGGATCAGCCGGCCGCGATTGCCGCACTTATCCGGCGGCTCAAGAAGGGGGAAAAGCATAATGTTTTGCTCGGGGTCACGGGCTCAGGGAAAACCTTCACCGTGGCCAATGTCATTCAAGAAATGGGATTACCGACCTTGGTCATGAGCCATAACAAAACTTTGGCGGCTCAGCTTTACAGTGAACTCAAGGGATTCTTTCCCAAGAACGCAGTGGAGTACTTTGTCAGCTACTTCGACTACTACCAGCCCGAGGCGTATATCCCACGGACCGATACTTACATTGAGAAAGATTCTTCGATCAATGAGGAGATTGAGCGCCTGAGACTTTCCGCCACGACCAGCTTGTTGACCCGAAAAGACGTGATCGTGGTGGCGAGTGTTTCCTGCATCTACGGATTGGGCTCTCCAGCGGACTATGAAAAAATGTTTCTTTTCTTGGACACAGGGGCGCGAATTGCGCGGGAAGAGCTTCTCTCGAAGTTGGTCGAGATTCAGTACGAGCGAAACGATATGGCGCCGGAGCGAGGCCAATTTCGAGTGCGAGGGGATTCGATTGAGGTGCTCTTGGCGCATGAGGACGTGGGGGTGAGAATCGAGCTTCTCGGGGATACGGTTGACCGATTAACCCGCTTTGAGCCTGGAACCGGGGAGGAAATCGGCCGGCCCTCGCGCGAGATATTGACTCCAGCCCGCCACTATGTGACGTCGGAAGATAAGTTAAAGCGTGGAGTGACAGCGATTCGGGCGGAATTGGTAGAGCGAATTGCCCAATTTGAATCCGCGGGAAAGCTTTTGGAGGCACAGCGTCTGAAAATGCGAACCGAGTACGACTTGGATCTGATGGAAGAAATGGGCACGTGTAGTGGGATTGAGAACTATAGCCGTCATCTCAGTGGGCGGCAGCCGGGGGAAAAACCTGGAACGTTGATCGACTTCTTTCCAAAAGACTTTCTGATCGTGATGGATGAGAGTCATGCCACGGTTCCTCAGGTGGGGGGAATGTATGCCGGGGATCGAAGTCGCAAAACCGTGTTGGTGGAGCACGGCTTTCGTCTTCCCTCGGCCCTCGACAATCGACCGCTGAAGGCGGATGAGTTTCAGGGGATGATCGACCAGGTGATCTATGTTTCGGCGACACCGGCATCCTTTGAGTTGGGTAAAGTTAGGGGTCAGGTGGTCGAGCAGGTCGTGCGCCCGACGGGGCTATTAGATCCTCCCGTTCGGGTGCGGCCTTTGCAGGGGCAAGTGGATGAGACGATTGCGCTGTGTCGGGAAAGGATCATGCGACAAGAGAGGGTATTGGTTACCACATTGACCCGACGAACCGCGGAAGATCTTTCCGATTATTTGAAAGAAGCGGGGTTAAAATCGCGTTACCTACATGCGGAGGTGGATGCGATCGAGCGGGTGGAAATCTTGCGGGAGCTTCGGTCGGGCGAGATTGATGTTCTGGTGGGCATCAATCTTCTACGGGAGGGATTGGATCTGCCCGAGGTTTCCCTTGTCTGCATTTTGGATGCGGATAAGGAGGGGTACCTAAGATCGGAGACGTCATTAATTCAAACGGCGGGACGAGCGGCGCGACATCTCAACGGGGAGGTTGTTCTATTTGGGGATCGGATCACCAAGTCGATGAAGGCCTTAATCGACGTCACTGAAAGAAGAAGGGCCAAGCAGGAGGCCTATAATCGGGAACATAATATTGTGCCACGCTCGGCCAATCGGGGAGTGCAGGAGAGCTTGCAGACCATTGTGAGCGCTGCCCGAGGAATTCACGACAAGGTGGCGGGAGGGGTGGAGTCGGCCAATGCCGGGGAGGTGTTGAAGCAACTTGAGGAGGAGATGTGGGAGGCTTCGGAAAAACTGGAGTATGAGAGGGCGGCACTTTTACGTGATCAGATTGAGGATTGGAAACGAGCCCATGCCCTCAGTCCACCCGCGAAAGTAGGAAAGCCGGGAACACCGCCCAGGCGTTATGAAAAGCCGAAACGATCTATCGGTAAGAGCAGACTGAGTAGGTCGAGATAGGGGCAAGAAGCTCGGCCCCTTTTGCCTCGGCAATTTGTAGGAGAGTGCAAATTTCGACGAGTTCCCCTTTGCTTTGGCGGAGAAGGGTGGCGGCGGAGGCCAATTGGGTGCCTCGATGAAGGACGTCAGCCACGAGGAGAAGCCGGCAACCTTGGGGGATGGATTCGAGTTCGAGTAAGGGGCCACGGGAGGTTGGTTGAATGACATTGAGCCCACATCCCGCAAAGTAGGCTAGGGGTGCGGCCAAAGGGAGGGCGGCGGAGTCGTAGGCAATCACTCGCTCAATTCTGCGACGCTGATAGCGCTCATTGATATCGGCACAAGCAAACCGAAAGAGTTGGCCATCCTGATAGATTCCATCGGTAATGTAGTTGGGTTCACCCGCACGGCGGGCGCTTTCAATCGTGCGAATCGAACCCAGCAGCCGGTCTCGCGTGCTGCGAAGGGCGGGGGATTTCAATCCGAATCCTCCAGAGAGGGCTGATCCCCGTCTTGGGGGAGTGACTCGAGAGCGGCCCGGAGTTTTTTGAGGGCTACGTTTTGAATCTGTCGAATTCTTTCCCGCGTGACCTTAAACTTACGGCCAATTTGCTCGAGGGTGGGGGGAGTTTCGTCCGTCAGGGGGAAACGCAGGGAAAGGATGGCTCGTTCCCGAGCATCTAGGATGTGAAGTACGGTGCGAAGTTGTTTGATCAGATTGCGACTTTCCAGGTCGCGACCGGGCATGACCACAGTTTCATCCGCGATGAGATCGCCTAACTCGGCGTCCGCCTCATCGCCCACGAAGGCGTTGAGGGAGGTGGGGCGCATGGAAACACGACGGAGCTGGCTGATCTTAGCCGCGGAAACTCCGCACTCTTTGGCCAGCTCTTCATCGGTAGGTTCACGGCCCAGCTCATCGAACAGCTGGATGGCAATGCGTCTCATTTTGGCGAGTTTGTCGACCAAGTGAACGGGTAGGCGGATCGTCTTGGACTGGTTGGCCAGGGCGCGGCGGACGGCCTGCTTAATCCACCAAGCTCCGTAGGTACTGAACTTCGTCCCGCGATTTGGATCGAATCGTTCGACTCCCTTCATCAGGCCGATGTTGCCCTCGCTGATCAGGTCGAGCAGGGGGAGGCCCAGACCGGCATAGTCGTGTGCGATTTTGACGACTAAGCGAAGGTTGGCCCGAATCATCTGTTCCCGAGCGGCGCGATCTCCGCGCTTGATGCGTTTTCCGAGGCGCTGCTCGTCCGCCCGCGTCAGAAGGGGAATATCCCCAATTTCGCGCAAATAGGCACCCAGAGCACCATCACGAAAGTCGCTCATCACGGAATGATGAGCGCTTTACGCCTCAAGGGGAAGGCGAAGTAGGTGGTTATTCGATTCCCTTGGAGGGGAATTAATTTTTCAGGGCAGCTTGGGCGGCCGCCAACCGAGCAATCGGTAAACGGAAGGGGGAACAGGAGACGTAGGCTAGGCCTAACTGATGGCAAAACTTGACCGAATCGGGTTCTCCGCCGTGTTCCCCGCAGATGCCCAGCTTGATATCTTTTCGGGTGGCCCGACCTAATTTGACGGCGGTTTCCATTAACTTACCCACCCCGCCTTGGTCGAGAACAGCAAATGGATTTTGGCGAACAATTTCCTCCTCTTGGTAGCGAGGAAGGAAGGATCCAGCGTCATCTCGGCTCATGCCGAGCGTTGTCTGGGTGAGGTCATTCGTGCCAAAGCTGAAGAATTGGGCTGACTTGGCGATCTCATCCGCGACGACACACGCCCGGGGGATTTCGATCATGGTGCCGACCAAGTAGGAGAGCTTCGCATTTCGCTCTTTTTGCACGCGAGCGGCCACTTGGTGAACGAGGTCGATCTGGAGCTCTAGCTCCTTGGGAAATCCGACGAGGGGAATCATGATTTCGGGGCGGACTTTGATGCCCGCAGCCTGGACTTCGGCGGCAGCCTCAAAAACCGCCCGAGCCTGCATTTCGGAAATCTCGGGATAGACGATACCCAGGCGGCAACCCCGGTGTCCCAACATGGGGTTAAATTCGTGCAGCTCTTTTACACGACGAGCCACTCGATCAACCGAAATGCCCAGCTTCTCCGCGAGATCTCTTTGAGAGGCCTCGTCATGAGGGATGAACTCATGCAGGGGCGGGTCGAGGAAGCGGATGGTGGCGGGAAGGCCTTTTAAGGCCTTGAAAATTCCGGCGAAGTCGGAGCGTTGGGCGGGGAGAAGTTTGGCGAGGGCTTTGCCCCTTTCATCCGCATTTTCCGCCAAAATCATCTCCCGCACGTGATCGATACGATCTCCCTCAAAGAACATATGTTCCGTGCGACAAAGCCCGACCCCTTGTGCGCCAAAAGCAACCGCATGGCCGACTTGATCGGGTTGGTCGGCATTGGCGCGGACATCCATGGTGCGGCGTTGATCGGCCCACTGCATGAGTTGGGCAAAGACGCGGTAGATCGGGCTCTCAGCCGGAGTGAGGTCTTTATCGATCAGGACACGCACGACGTCGGACGGTGAGGTTTTGACTTCGCCGGGAAAGATTTCCCCCGTGGTTCCATCAATGGACAGGAAGTCGCCCTTGCGGAAATTTTGTCCACGGACATGGAGCGTGTTGGTCGAGTAGTCGATTTGCAGTTCAGAGGCACCGCAGACGCATACTTTGCCCATTTGGCGGGCCACGAGGGCGGCGTGAGACGAGACACCGCCTCGGGCGGTTAAAATACCCTCAGCGGCCAACATTCCCCGAATGTCTTCCGGGCTGGTTTCGACGCGGACGAGGAGGACTTTTTCGCCCCGTTGGGCAGCGGCCTCGGCCTCATTGGCTGAGAAGTAGATTTTTCCGGAAGCAGCCCCTGGGCCAGCAGGAAGACCGCGAGCGATGACCTGAGTGGTCTTTCGCGCGCTGGCATCAAAAACGGGTGCGAGCAGTTGGCTCAGGGAATCGGCCGGGATGCGGCGAATGGCATCATCCGGGGAGATGAGCTTCTCTTTGACCATTTCCACGGCAATACGAACCGCGGCGAAGCCAGTTCGCTTTCCGTTGCGAGTCTGGAGCATGAATAAGCGACCCTGCTCGACGGTAAATTCAAAATCCTGCATGTCGTGAAAGTGGCTCTCGAGAGTATGCCGAACATCTTGAAGTTGGCGGAATACCTCTGGCATTTCCACTTGGAGCCGGAGAACGGGCTCGGGGGTACGCACGCCGGCCACCACATCCTCCCCTTGGGCGTTGAGCAAGAACTCCCCGTACAAGACTTTTTCTCCGGTGGCCGGGTCTCGCGTGAAGGAGACGCCGGAGCCACTATCATTGCCCGTGTTGCCAAAGACCATGGCCTGAACATTCACGGCGGTGCCCCACTCATGAGGAATGTTGTATTTTCGGCGGTAAATGATGGCGCGCTCGTTATTCCAAGAACCAAAAACAGCGCCGACGGCCCCGCGGAGTTGTTCCCGAGGGTTCTCCGGGAAATCTCGGCCGGTGCGTTCGCGAATTAGTTTGCGGAAACGATCGGTCAGAGTGCGAAGGGCCGTGGCATCGAGCTTGGTGTCGGAGACATGGGGATCTTTGGGGAATAGCTCTTTTTTTAACTCCTCGATGACGACTTCGAACGGCTCGTGTTCTTCGCCCGGGCGTTTTTGCACTCCCATCACGACGTCCCCATACATTTGGAGGAAGCGACGGTAGCAGTCGTAAGCGAAGCGCTCATTCTTGCTCCGCTCGGCCAAGGCCCGAACCGTTTGATCGTTCAGGCCGAGATTGAGAATGGTGTCCATCATGCCTGGCATGGAGTCACGGGCGCCCGAGCGAACGGCGACCAGAAGGGGATCTTTCAGGTCCCCAAACTTTTTCCCCATGGCGACCTCCATTTTCTGAATCGCTTCATCAATCTGTTTATCGAGAGCAGGGGGGTAGGTGCGCTTGTGATCGTAGAAGTAGGTGCAAACTTCCGTGCTGATGGTGAAGCCAGCCGGAACCGGGAGCCGAATTCGGGTCATTTCCGCTAAATTGGCCCCTTTGCCACCCAAGAGAGATTTCATCTTGCCGTTTCCGTCCGCTTTGCCGTTTCCGAACGAGTAAACGTACTTCGGGGCTTTGCTGGAGGGGGATTTTTTAGCTTTGGAGGATTTCGATTTTTTCGGCATAAGAAAAAGTAAGCGTTACGGAATGCCAGTAAGGAGAGCGCTTGGCAAGCCTGATTAGGCCTCGGGCGGCGCGAGGGGCGATGCGGTGGGGCGAGATTTCCAAGCCTGCTCCTGGAACGCGAAAACTTTTTGCAAACCCTTTTCGGCTAAATTCAATAGAGATTGAAATTCCTCCCGGCTGAAATCGTGTTCTTCCCCGCCGGCCTGAACCTCGACCAAGCGGCCCTTCCCGGTCATGACGACGTTCATGTCTACCTGAGCATCCCGGTCCTCGGGATAGTTGAGATCCAGCAGGGGTTCGTTGTTGAGTAAACCGACGCTGATGGCAGCGACGGGGGAGCGCAGGGGATCGGCGGTCATCTTTCCGGAAAGTTGTAGCCGCTCGATCGCACGCCGCAGCGCAAGGCAGGCCCCCGTGATGGCGGTGGTGCGGGTGCCACCATCGGCCGAGAGAACATCACAGTCGATCCAAAGGCTTCGAGGCCCCAGCGCAGATAGGTCGGTGACCGCACGCAGGCTTCGGCCCAGGAGACGCTGTATTTCGGTCGAGCGGCCATCGACCTTGCCACGGGAAGAGTCCCGAGGTTTACGGCTGGAGGTGGAAGCGGGAAGCATGGAGTACTCGGCCGTGAGCCAGCCCCCGGCGACATTTTGCTCCTTCATCCAGCGGGGGACAGCTTCATCCACGCTGGCGGTACAGATGACCTCTGTTTTGCCGCACTTCAGGAGAACAGATCCGACCGCTTGGGGGGCAATGTCCCAGGTACAAGAGAGGGGGCGGAGGTCAGATGCGGAACGCCCGTCCGCGCGAGGAGTGCTCATGAACAAGTATCCTCGGCGGCGCGGAGGGTATTGGAAAGGAGAAGTGCAATGGTCATCGGGCCGACACCACCTGGGTTAGGGGTAATGGCTCCAGCGACCGGCAAGACAGAGGCAAAATCAACATCCCCGACTAAGCGGTATCCGCGAGGAGAGGTGGTGTCAGGAATACGATTGACCCCCACATCGATGACGGTGGCGCCCGGCTGGACATGTTCTGGGGTGAGGAACAAGGGGCGACCGAGTGCGCCGATCAAGATATCGGCTTGGCGGGTGATGGAGGAGAGGTTGGGGGTGCTGGAGTGGGCGAGGGTTACGGTGCAATCGGCGTGGGCGGACTTGCGAGCGAGGAGAACTGCGAGCGGCCGACCCACGATTTGGCCGCGGCCGACGACGACGGCGTGCTTTCCACGGGTGGGAATTTTGCCAAGGCGAAGAATTTCCATGATTCCCGCGGGAGTGCAGGGAAGAAAGCCGGTGGGATCCCCGAGAAGAAGTTTGCCAAAGTTCACCGGGTGGAAGCCGTCCACATCCTTGGCGGGTGAGACGCGGGCATAAACTTGCTCGTTGGGTAGGGCAGAGGGGAGGGGAGATTGGATCAGGATGCCATGGACCTTGGGATCCGCATTCAGGGCATCGATTTGCGCGAGCAGTTGGGAGAGAGAAGTGGTTTCGGGAAGAACGATGGTTTCGCTCGAAATGCCGACCTCCTTGGCTCGTGTTTCCTTGCGGGAAACATAGGCGCGGGAGGCGGGATCTTCCCCCACCCGAATAAAGACGAGTCGGGGGGTGATCCCGCGTTTGACAAGAGTGGCGACGCGACTGGCGGTATCGCGATGGATCTGGGAGGCAAACGCCTCTCCGTCGAGGATTTGGGCGGACATTATTTAAGCATGCAAGGAATGAGAGAAAAGTGAAACTAGGAAAGATCTTGAAAAAGAGGGATGGGTTGCCCGGGGGGAGGTTGCACGACCTCGGTTTGGGGACGCTGCTGGACAATCTGGGCGGCAAACCAAGCTTGGGCATCGGGATCCCCGTGAACTAAGAGCACGCGGGAGGGTTGAATTTCATCGCAGGCCCAGCGAAGAATGTCCTCGCGGGTAGCGTGGGCGGTGAGGTCGAAGTAACGGACCTCGCAACGGACGGGCACCCCACTCGCATCGCCCCAGTTTACCGCGCCCCCTTGCCCCGCTTGGCGTAGAAGTCCGGATGGGGAGGAGGGGTCCGTGTAACCGACAAAAAAGATGGAGTCGTGTTCTCGGGGAAAGAAGAGCCGGGCGATGGTGTGACTGGTGGTATTGGCGGTCATCATGCCTGAACTGAGGAGATAGATGTGGCCGCCACGCAGCCGCAAGTTGGGCAGGCGCCGGGGGTCAAAGGTCTCCGGTTGAGCCTCAGGAATCAGGCGAAGGTTTCCATGCTGGCGGGGGTTGAGGGTGCGTTGACGGTCGTAGACTTCGGTCATGGCGCGACCGAGTCCCCCGATATAGATGGGGGCTTTGGGGATTTTACCCTCCAAACGAGCGTGATGAAGCAGGGCAAGCACTTCTTGGGTTTTGCCCATGGCAAAGACTGGAATGAGAACGGCACCGCCCCGCTCGAACGTTTGGCGGATGCCGGCCAGAAGAGCGTCCTCAAAAAAGGCACGATCTTGGCCAGGGACAGCAGCTTGAGCGCCCCGCGTCGTTTCCATAATCAAAGTGTCGAAAGGTCCGGACGGGTGTTGGCAGGGAAGCATGAGGGTTTGGCGCTGAAGATTGAAGTCGCCGGTGTAGAGAGCCCGGTGCTGATCGGCCCGGATTTCAGTCATGACCGATCCCGCCACGTGGCCGGCGTCGTGGAGCACAAATTCGAAATCGGAGGAGTCGATTCGGATGGGCCGGTTCAGGTTGGCCAGTTCCCAGGTTACCGCGCTGTCATCCACGCCGCGGTGAGTATAAAGCGGGTAATCGGTGCGGCCCAGTTCACGGCGTTGGCGGGTCATGACGTTGACGGAATTGTGCAGAAGAGGTTCCGTCAGGGCAGCGGTGCCGGAGGTCATGAGTACTTTTGCGCCGAGGTGTGCAGCGGTGACTAAGGGGAGGGATCCGATGTGGTCGTGGTGGGCGTGGGAAACGAGAATGGCGTCCAGATCTTCGGGAATCTGATCGAGGAGGGGAGTCGCGTCCCAACCATCGCGTCGAGGATGCATGCCGGCATCTAGAAGAACGGAGTGTTCCCCTGAGCGGAGAAGGTAGGAGTTCGCTCCGATTTCAGGAGCACGCGTCAAGTTGGTAAAGGTAACCATGGAGAGGGTCGGGATCGGCGCGGGGGCGCGAAATCAGAGCGAGCCGCGGAGTTGGGCTAGAACTTCGGGAGGCAGCTGATTTTCAGGAAGAACGGCTTGTCCGGCAAGCCAGTCGCGAATGATTTCCCCGCGGCGTTGGTTGAGGAGCTGGGCGGAAATCCTCGGCAGGGTTGTGTTGACCGCGGTGGCCGGGGCGGCGTCTCGCTGGCTGAGATAGACCACGAGAAAATCTTTCTGGGTGCGAATGGGGGAACTGACTCGTCCAGGCTCGAGCTGGGGGACGACCGAGCGGATGCGGTCCGCATCGGGAAAGGTGAGAGGCTTTTCCTCTGCGGGCGAAAAGGTGGGGAGCGCGGTGGCGGTCAGACCATAAGATTTTACGATCTCCTCCCACTTTTGGCCTTGAGGAAGTTCGGCATTGGCTTTTTGAGCAAAGGATTGAGCCATCTGCATGGCCATTTGCTGACGAGCCTGCTCTTGCCAGCGAGTGCGGACTTCGGGGGTGATTTCGGAAAGGGGGCGGAGGCGGCTGGGTTGCTCCTCGCGAAGGTGGAGGACGAGGAATCCATTTTTCGAGGGCAAGTAGTCACTGACGGGCTCCTCGGGGGAGAGGGCGAAAGCGGCGGCGGTAAGTTTTGCATCGGTCTCACCGGGGAAAGGAGTTTCGGTGGCGGTGAATGGGCCGTGAGTACGGACGGCGAGTTTGGCGGCGGTGGCTTGCGCGGCAAATGAGGGGCGGGTGACCCCTTCGGCTAGGTTGAAAAATTGCGAGGTAAAGGCAAAGGCGGTCTCCCCGGCTTTGGTGCGCTCTTCCTCCGAGGTGCCAGAGGCAACAAATTCCACGACATCCACGGTCCGACGGGCGGGAATTTCAAATTCCTTGGGGTTCGATTTATAAAAACTTTCGAGATCCTCCGGTTTGGGTTCGGGCGGAGTGATTTTGGACGGATCCCAACGAACGACTTGGGTGTGGGCGGGTCCAAAAAGTCGCTGGAGGCGTTTTTCCGATTCTTCCGGCAAAACGAAAGCGGTGGAGGCGAGGGCACGCAAGAGGGTGTCGGTCCGGATGGAGTCGAGAACGGCTTGATTGAAGCGTTCTCCGCTGAAGCCCTGGGGCGAGAGAAAGTTGGCGTTGAAGCGTTGAAAAAGTTCGGGATCGTAGGCGTTGTCCTTTTGAAAGAGGGGGTTCTTTTGAATGGCCTCGATGATTTCGGTGGGTTGCGCATCGATTTGCGCCCGATCGGCAGCTTGGACTTGGAGGAGACGAATCCAAGTTTGGAAGTTCAGGAAATCGTTTTGTTCGGCGGAGGGGATTCGGCCGGTCTGGAGAGTGATCTCCAGCAGGGCCTGCCGTTGGGCTGCCACGAATTCGTTTAAATTGAGCGACTGGCCGTTGACCTTACCCAAAACCTGGGAGGCAGGGTCCATGCCCCCCTGCGGAGTCCAGTTTCCGAAAAAAATGAAGGAGACACCCACAATGGCGAGAAGGAGCAAAAGCAGACCTTTTAACTTATCATGGAGGAAAGTGATCATGATCCTTTTTGGCTTGCTAGGGGGGTAGGAGGGAAGCGCAAAATCATGACGTTGATGACCTATTTCGTACCGCTTTTTACTTTTTTCCTCATTTCGGTTGTTGGGGCAGTGGGGGAGGATCGAATTCGGCTGAAGAATGGGGAGGTTTTGCAGGGGCAAGCGGTCAAGTTTGATGAAGGGTCGATGACTTTGACCTTTAAATTTGCCCAAGGGACTTTGGGGTATCCATCGGCCGATTTGGCGGAAGTTACCTTGGAGGAAAGGCCCGGGGTGGCGGAAGGGAGACAAGCTTTTGCCAAAGGAAATTGGGAGGAGGTGGTGACCCACTGGAAACCATCGGTGGAAACGCTGGTGGGGGTGGACTCTCCGTGGGTGCTGGAGTGTGCGGGGGGGTTAGGGCAGGCCTACCTAGCGTTGGGGAAGGTGGCCGATGCGGAAACCCTTTTCGGGAAGATGAAAAAATTTTATACCGAAGGTCCGGCGGCCCTGCGCGCCTCCGTGGGCTTGGCGGAGGCTACCTCGAGCCGCGATGCGGGTGGGCTGATCGAAAAACTGAAGGAGTTGGAGGGGCAGTTAAAAGAGAGCCTCAGACCTGTTCGTGCGGATCGGGAGGCTCTGGCGGAGTACTACTTCGCCCGTGGGGGGGCGTATGAAAAAAAGGGGGATGCAAAAAAGGCTTTGGAGGATTATTTGAAAGTAGCCACGCTTTACCCTGAGCCTCCTTCGTTGGGAAAGCGCGCGGAGGAGAGGGCGGAGGGTCTGCGCCAAGCAAACAAAGACCTCGTCACGGAATAGCTTTTTTGAATAGTGTAACAGTTATGAAACATCAGCGTTGGACAACGATTCAGGCCTTTCTTTTCTCCGCGTTTTTATTTGTGCCCGGATTGATGGCAAACGAGGCTGAGGCGGGTAAGCCCGCCAAGACGGCTTGGCAAATTTTCCACGAGGGTGGAATTGTGATGTGGATCTTGCTCGTCGCTTCCATTCTCATCATGGCTTTTACGATTGAGGCTTTTATCAAAATCCGTTTAGGCAGGCTGGCTCCAGCGGCGGTCTTGGCGCAGTTGAAGGATGCGATTGTCTCGGGAAATTATCCTTTGGCGTACCAAGTGTGTGCGGCCAACCCTTGCTACCTCAGCCGAATCATGCAGGCAGGAATTGATCGCTTGGGGCGGGGTCGTGACGCGGTGGAACAGGCGGTGGGGGACACCACCGCGAAGGAGTTGAACGGGATTAAGGCCAATATTCAGTATCTATCGGTCATCGGAGTAGTGAGCCCGATGGTGGGGCTGACGGGAACAGTCATGGGGATGATCAAGGCATTCGAAACGTTGGGTTCCTCCGGGGCGGCGGACCCAAGTAAGCTGGCCGGCAATATTTCGGAAGTTTTGGTGGCGACGGGGGCGGGACTGTTTGTCGCGATCCCCGGGTTTATTCTCTATTATGTTTTTCGAAACCGAATTCAGACGGTCTCGGTGGCGGTCGATTCGGAGGTGAATCTCTTGCTAGAAGATATCCCTTTTGAGCAGCTGACTGGGTATCGGGTGAGCGACTATCTGGGTGCGGCGGCGGCAGCCCCTGCACCCGCGGCGTAACCGGAGAAGCGTGCCATGTCCGGGCACAAAAAAAAGTTCAGTGTCCACAGCGCGGGGGGTGACGAGGATCCAGAGTTTCAGGTCGCTCCGATGGTCGACGTGCTCCTCGTTCTGCTGATGTTTTTTACCGCGACCACCACGACCGAGATAAAAAGTCA
>CAMCFB010000013.1 GCA_945874125.1 Verrucomicrobia subdivision 6 bacterium
ATCACGGGGGCTACACGGGGCATCGGTCGTGCCGGGGCATTGCAGCTGGCAGCACTTGGTGCGGAGTTAGTTTTGGTAGGGCGGCACCGTGGTCGTTTGGAGGAGGTGGCTAGGAGCTGCAAAATGGCAGGAGCCCCCGAGGTGAGAACTTACTCCGTGGACCTAACATCTCGAAAGCAGGTGGGGGAGTTGGCAAAAAAGCTGATGGTAACGGAGGGTAAGTTGGATGTTCTGTGGAATAATGCGGGGTCTTACTTCACGGAGAGGAAGGTGACGGAAGAGGGATTGGAGCGGACTTGGGCGATGAATCATCTGGCGTATGTCGATTTGACGAAGAGGTTGATTCCTTTGTTGGAAGAAAGTAGTGATCCGAGAGTGATCTGTACCGCCTCGGAGGCGCATCGCTGGGGCAGAATCGAATGGGACAACCTGCAGGGGGAGAAGCGGTGGGACGGGTGGAAGGCTTACTGTCGAACGAAATTAGCGAATCTTTTGTTTGTGGCGGAGCAGGGGAGGCGGTTAGGAGATTCTCCAATCAGGATTTGTGCGGTGCATCCTGGTTTAGTGAACTCTGCCTTGGGGGATGAGAATCGTGGATGGGCCGGCTTGGCCTTTCGGGTTTTGAAAAATGTTTTTGGCAAAACGAATGAGCAGGGGGCGGACACGGCGGTTTGGCTGGCCGCTCGGGCGGAGCGTCCGATTCAGGGTGGGTACTATGCCAAAAGAAGAGAGTGCCTGCCTTCAGCCGCCGCCCGTTGTCCAGATAGTGCCAGAAAGCTGTGGGAGACGAGTCAGGTGGCTTTATGAAATTGCGGATCGGTTCGCTCGAGCTGAAAACACCGCTCTGTCTGTCTCCTTTGGCGGGGTACACGAACCTGCCTTTTCGCAAAGTGGTGCGGAAGGTAGGGGGTTGCGGGCTCGCGACGACCGATCTGGTGAATGCGCGGTCGCTTTTGGAAAATAACCGCCGGGCCTTGGAGCTGGTGGCGACCTCGCCGGAGGATCGGCCCTGGGCGGTGCAACTCTTTGGAGCCGTGGCCTCGGAGATGCGGGACGCGGCAAAGAAGTGCGAGGATTTGGGGGCGAACGCCGTGGATATCAATATGGGCTGTCCGGTGCGGAAAGTGTGCAAGGTGGGAGGCGGATCGGCCATGATGAATGAGTTAGCCAAAACGGCGGAGTTGGTCAGGGGAATGGTGGCAGGGGTAAAGATTCCCGTGACGGCCAAGATGAGATTGGGTTGGGATGAGAAAAATCTGACGGCGCCCGATTTGGCCAAGGCGTTGGAGGAGGCAGGGGTAGCGGCCATTTTTGTCCATGGCCGAACGCGGGAGCAGGGTTTTTCGGGGTTGGTGAACTTGCAAGGAATCGCCGCGGTGGTGCAGGCGGTCCGCCAGATCCCTGTCATTGGGAATGGGGATGTGACCACACCGCTTGGAGCGAAGCGGATGCTGGATGAGACGGGATGCTCTGGGGTCAGCATTGGCCGAGGCGCATTTTATAATCCCTGGATTTTTCGGGCGACGGCGCACTACTTGGAAACGGGCGAGCTGATGGCGGAGCCAGATTTTGAGGAGAGAGTTCGGGTGATGACTCGACATTTGGACGAGAATATCTCCTTCTTTGGCGAGGAGAGGGGGTGCGTCCTCTTTCGCAAGGTGATTCCGTGGTACGCGCGCCGATTCGGACCGGCAAGTGAGTTTAAAAAAGCGGCGGTGCGGATTACGAGTCGGGCGGAGTATGAGAAGGCACTACATGATTATCGCAGCTGGCGAAATCAGTTTATGGATGAGAAGGGGGAGTTGGCGGGAAAGTTTGCCCCAGCCAAGCTGGAGGCGGTCTTTGCGGGGGATCAGGGTGGGGCAACGGAACGCTCGGTCATTCCGGTACCAAAGGGACCGGTGGAGAAGTGGTAGGCAAGAGTTTGACTCGAGCTTTGCTTTGCGGAATGTTGCTTATCTCCTTATGGATCAAACTCCCTTCCAATGGCTTTGACCGTTTTTAATCAAGTTCCCATGGCGATTTTCGCCTACTCCATCCCGGTGGTTTTGGTCCTGTCGGTGGGGATGTATCTACTTTTGAAGTTGGGGGAGTGGATTGGTCGAAAGCATTTGGAGAAGGGTGCGGGCAAACTAAAGGACACCTTCGGCGTGGTGGATGGCCCCATCTTTGCCCTTTTCGGGCTTTTGGTGGCTTTTACCTTTTCTTCAGCACTCACTCGATTTGAGGGAAGACGAGCGCTGCTTGTGCAAGAGGCCAACGCGATTGGGACTGCCTATCTTCGTCTGGACCTGCTCCTCCTATCGGACCGTGAACCGCTCCAGCGCTATTTCAAAAAATATGTGGATTCACGAATTCGAACCTATGAACTGATTCCCGATATGAACGCGGTGCTGGATGAGTGCCAGCGGAGTCAGGGGCTTCAATCTCAGATCTGGCAAGGAGCTTTGGAGGGTGTGGCCAAGACCCCCAATACTCTTGCGGGGATGCAGTTAATTCCAGCTTTGAACGAAATGATCGATATCACCACCAGTCGAAGTTCGGCGATGCAGTTTCACACCCCCATGGTGATTTTCGGAATGCTGATGGCTTTATCGCTCATTACGTCTCTTTTAGTGGGGTATCAATTTTCGGGACTTGAGAAAAAGAATCGGCTTCACCCGATTCTCTTTATCTTAACGATCAGTATTACCTGCTATGTGATTCTTGATATGGAATATCCCAGGCTTGGATTCATTCGGATGGAGGCGGCGGATGCAATCCTGCGTGATGTTCGGGCGAGTTTTGGTCCGTGAAATACGGAGGAACGGAGGCGAACTACCAGCCGCTGTTCGCTAGTGAACTCACCATGGCCTGGGCGGCGCTGACCGCGGCCAAAGGGTAAGCTTGTCGTTGTGATTCAGTTTGGTCTCCCTGAACGAAAAAGGTTGTCGTGCCAATGACGGTCGAATTTGGAACCGCGTCTTTTTTATCCTTCATATTGTACAAACGGTACTGAACCGTAACGAGAAGTTGGAACTGTAGGGTGGTCAAAAACTGTTCGGTCGATTGACGAATGGCGGATCGTTCCACTTTCTTGATCGTCACCTCCAAAATGGCATCACTTTCATCTTTTCGGGCATGGCGATAAGTTCCGTCCCAATCGAGTTCCTGTAAGATCGCATTGGTCATGATCCCAGGCAGATCGGTCTCATCCGTCTCATTTTGGACGGTGGGCACATAGATGACTCGAACATCTTTCAGGCTCTCCTTTTTTGGAGTGCTCCCCATCTGGTAGTTGGCACATGCTCCCAGGGCGAGGCTCAGAAGGGCAATGAGTGGCCATTTCATGGATTCGGTAGGTTACGGGGTTCGGCCTGAGGGTTCGATCTAAAACTAATCTTCGACTTATCGGGGGGTGCACTCTGCTGTTTTGTTTCTGAAATGAGGTCTTCCAATACCCTTTTTCTTTGTCGCGCTTCTTGGCCGGCGGGAGAGTCTGGGGTTTGGGTGATCACCTCGTTATAGTAAACAAGGGCAGCCGGATAGTTACCTGACTTATCGTAAAACTTGGCCACCGAAAGGGATCCGCCACTCAGCCGCTGTTGCAGCATGGAGATATTTTCGGTCGCTTGCTCGGTCTTATCGCTTCGCTTGAATCGGGCGAGGTAATCCTGATAGGCCTCGATGCCTTTTTGGGCAGCCGTCTGATCGTACTCGGGTTGGCGAGCTGCTTTGGTCCAAACATATCCGATCTGATACTGGGCATCATCGATCAGGTCATTTTTCGGATACTTATCGAGGATCTCCTCGTAGAACTTGACCGCTTCGGGCCACTTTTTCTGTTTTTCTCGGGCCAAGCCACAGTGAAAGGTGGCCAAAGGCGCGTAAGAGCCAAACGGGGCCGATTTGATGATGGTTTGATAGATTTCAACGACTTTGTTCATGTCGGCCGGCATGGGGATTTTCCACATCATCTGGTGTTGTCCCGCCAGATAAACGTTTCCGATGGCGAACATTCGCTCGATGGCAAGGTCCCAGTACTGGTTAGAGGCGGTTTCCTCTACTAGCTTCTTGTAGGCTTTATAGGCGTCCCAATATTTGGTCAGGTGCTCGTACATCTCGCCCACTTTGTATTGGGCTTCGGGTCGGCGAAGGTCGTCCGGATTTTCCTTGGCGAAGTCTTGGTAGATCTTGAGAGCTTTATCGAAATATTTGATCGAGTTGGCATTGGCTTCGCCTCCTCGCCGGTCGGTTTCATCCCGAAGGCGTTTGGCTTCCTGCTGCTTTTCTTTGCCTAATTGGCGGGAAGCATCGGCTGCTTGTTGATCTCCCAGTTCAGCCATGCGATCCGCCGCGGCGAAATCCTCATCTGCGTCCCGTTCGATCTGCTCAACCTGCTCGTAGGCTTTGCCAATCGTTTCCGCATCTTTGGCGGTTTGCAGGATATCGGTGGCGGTGCCACGGTTTCCGATGATATCGGATTCGAAGGTCATTCCCTCGCCTGGGGTGTAGGTGGTGAAATTGAGGGGAATGGTCGTATTGCCCTCGGCCAGCCAGTTTCCCTTGGGGTCGATGTAGCCCCAGGCTGGGCCTTGGGAATCCCCGTTGAGCAGCCGGCTTCCGATGCGGACATGAGCCTTGCCGTCCCGAAAACCATTCTCGACCGCTTCGATTTTGGCGGTGGTATCTTGGCGACCATCCGTCCCAACACGGGAGGGTGCTCCTTTTTGGGGGAGGGCGGCCGAGATCAGGGCCTGATCGATGATCGTTTTCCCTTGGGGATCGACGAAGTGCCAGACTCCTCCGGTTAGTTCATTGTCTTCCCGTTTTCCGCCAAGGTTGACCGCGGCTAAACCTTGGGAAAAGGGAAGGACCTCCTCATATTTGGGGGGAACCGCAAATGCGCCCGTGCGGTCGATGTAGCCCCACTTTCCATCCACCTGCGCGCCGGCTCGGTCTTCGGCAAAAAAGTAAACTTGATCATATTTGGGCGGCACCACCATCTCCCCGTCTTTGGCAATAAAACCCCATTTTCCCTGCCAGCGAACTGCGGCTAAGCCTTGTCGAAAGATTCCTGCGCTTTCGTATTTGGGTTCGATGAGATATTTTCCCGAGCGATTAACGAAGCCCCATTTGCCGTCCGCCTGCACGGCGGCGGCACCATCGCTAAAAAGAAATGCTTTTTCAAAGCGCGGTTCGATGACGAATTTTCCTTCGCCGTTGATGTAGCCCCACTTTCCATCCTGTTGGACCGCGGCCAGAAAATCGGAAAAGGGAAGGGCGGAATCGTACTGGGGTTCGAGAACAAATTTTCCCATCCGATTGACATAACCGTATCGACCCCACCAAGCCCTTTTGGGAAAGAGATCCACCCCGCTATCGGCCTGGGCAAGTAACTCGGGTACAGCCAGCAAAAGAAGGAGGACAGATACGATTGACAGACAACAGGTTGTGCTTTTCCTAAGTATCACAGCTTCAATATTTTAACGGGAAGTGGATGGGCGTCAAGTTGGCCAATATCCTATCGAAAGAGGGGAAAAAGGTGGGTACTGTGTGGAATGGACTGGATCTGGAAACTCCTTCTCGCACTCACCATTCTTGCCGCGTCCAGGGGATGGAGCGACTCTCCCACCGAATTCACGGTGATGGCTTATAATGTGGAAAACCTTTTCGATGTGGATCGGGTATCTCCATATGACGATTATATCGAGACGCCGGGCGACCTGAACAGTTACGGGCCCAGCAAGTTGGCTCGCAAGCTCAAGACGATCGCCACGGTTCTCAAAAGCGTGGGTGATGGGAGAGGGCCCGAGGTGGTCATTCTGAACGAACTCGAACTGGATCATACGGCGGAAAGCAAAGTGACCGATGCGGCTGAATTTATGAGGAAGTATTCGGAGACCACGTATGAAAAAATGCTGTCCTCTGATTTGAATGATGAGTTGAGGGGGTTGCCGGCCGAAATTTGGTTATTGAAGGCGTTGGAGGATGAGGGACTGAAAGGGTACACCGTGGTGGTAGGGGAAACCCCTGCGGCGGGGGACAAGCATCAGGACGCGATTACCAATGGGCTTTTAACCCGTTTTCCGATCATTTCCCAACAGACATGGGAAACGGCCTCGGCCCGGGGAGTTCTCGAGGCCAAACTTCAGGTTGGCGACGCCACCTTCACCGTGATGGGGAACCATTGGAAAAGTGGGGCGAGTGATCCTGCGATGGAAAACACGCGTTTGGGAAATGCCAAGACGGTGCGTGGCCGGCTTGATCAGATCCTGCAAGAGGATCCGAAGTCGGATGTTATCTTGGGGGGTGACTTCAATTCTCAATATAATCAAGGGCAGCGATACTCATATATGACCAAGACAGCGGTCCAGGATGTTTTGGGGTCGCAGGGGGACGCCGCCATGTTTCGGGGGGAGGGAAAGCCTGATCTGTACAATCTTTGGTTCGATGTGGCGCCCGCGCAAAGATTTTCGGACGAGTATAACGGAGAGTGGGGAACCTTAATGCAGATGCTGGTCACTCGTGGTTTAGCGGATGGAAAGGGGGTAGATTACGTGCCCGGCAGCTTTCGTCAGGTACGAGTTCCTGGGGTGAACTCTCGGGACTCTCTGGGATTACCCTGGAGGTGGACGAATTATGGTCCCGGCTGGGGCGCCAGTGATCACTTTCCCGTCCTGGCAACATTTCGGGTGGGAGGCCAAGGGGTATCCAGCGGAGAAGCCTTGCCGAAAACCTCTCTTCCGCAAAAAGAGGCAGTGAAAGTAGGTTTCGATCAGATCGACCGATCCAAACTGCGAAGTGCCTCTGTCCTGAAAGATGCGTCGTCGGAGGAGTTGGCCAAGGCGATAGGGGAATACTTTATGGTGGAGGGAACTCTTTCGAAGATTCGGCCTTTAGAAATTGAGGTAGATGGGAAGCCCTACTCGCTGCACTCCTACGACAAGAATCTGAAGGATGCCATCCGGGTTATGGCCAAGGGGAGCCAAGTGAAATTCGTGGGTGAACTGGGATTGTATAAAGGAAAACTGCAATTTGTGATCCGCGATTCGAGTTGGATAAAGTAAAGATCAGCCTCTTTTGGCCTCTTGGGTCAGTCGGTGCAGGCGCTGCTCAATGCTCGGAGTGAGTTGTTCCCAGCGAAACCGCCAAGACCAGTTTCCCTCCTCCCGTCCAGGCACATTCATTCGGGCAGAGGATCCTAATCCCAACACATCTTGCAAAGGGTACACGGCAGTGTTGGCGGGGGAGCGCAGGGCCAGGCCGATCATATCCCACTGAATTTCGGATCCATTGGAAGAAAGATAGGTGCGCGCATTGTGCTGTTCTCGGGCGATCTGGTCCGCATTGCGGGTCGAATCTTTGCCTGGTTCGCTACGATACCAACCCACGGTGGTGTCATTATCGTGGGTTCCCGTATAGACGGCACAGTTGGAGGGATAGCTCTCGGGTCGAAAGGTGTCGGCTTTCGGGTCGTCGCCGAAGGCAAATTGCAGGATTCTCATTCCGGGAAAGCCAAGAGAGTCGCGCAGAGCGTCAACCTCGGGAGTAATCACACCTAAGTCCTCGGCCAAAATGGGAAGATCTCCCAAGGCTTGGCGGGCGACATCGAAAAGCTTTCTTCCTGGTCCTGGCATCCAGCGACCTCGGATGGCGGTCTTCTCTTGGGCTGGAATTTCCCAATTCGCCTCAAAACCCCTAAAATGGTCGATCCGGACAATGTCGTAAAGTTTGAGCGAGCTTTGCAGACGGGCGATCCACCAAGCAAAGCCTTCTTTTTCGTGGATGCTCCAGCGGTAGAGGGGATTTCCCCAGCGTTGGCCTGTTTGGCTGAAGTAGTCCGGCGGAACGCCCGCAATGACGGACGGCTGCCCATCTTTTTCCATAAAAAAAAGATCGGGACGGCACCAGACGTCCGCACTGTCGTGGGCGACAAAAATAGGGATATCCCCAATGATCGAAATCCCGCGTTTTTTTGCCTCCCGCCGAAGCGAGCTCCACTGATGGAAAAAGAGAAACTGCAGAATCTTGGAGTATTTTATTTCCGTCGCGTGCTCTTTTCGCGCAGCGGAGAGGGCAGCGGGTTGACGGCTTCGAAGCGGTTCTGGCCATTGCGTCCAAGGTCCGCCCCCGTGCTTATTTTTCAGTGTGGCAAAGAGGGCGTAATCCTCCAGCCAGTTGGTTTCGTCTTCGCAGAACTGGATCCAACCCGCCTTGAGAGAGGCTGAGGCGCGACGAGCGAAGGACTTTGCGACTTGATGGAGGACAGCGGCACGAGCGGTCAGGACAGGACCATAATCGACGTGACTTTCCGGAAAGGATGGAAAGTCGCGAATGTCCTCCTCGCGCAAAAGGCCCTCGTCGCGCAAGGAGTCGAAACTGATGAGCATCGTGTTGCCGGCAAAAGTGGAGAGAGTTTGATAGGGGGAGTCGCCATATCCGGTCGGCCCCAAGGGAAGAACCTGCCACATCTTTTGCGACATGGTGTGGAGGTGGGCCAGCCAGCGGTGGGCCTCAGGACCGATTTCCCCCAACCCGTATCGGCCAGGGAGAGAGGTAGGGTGTAAAAGAATACCAGCCTGCCTCGGAAATAGCATAACGAACCTTAGCGGGAGAGCAGCCAGCCCGCCAAGAGGAGGATGGGGAGGAGAATGGGGACGCTGTACCGAAAAATATATCCAAAGAAACCAGGCATTCGAACCTTCGAGCTCTCGGCTATGGATCGGACCAAAAGATTTGGGCCATTACCGATGTAGGTCGCAGCACCAAAAAAGACGGCTCCCAAGGATATGGCCATGAGGGTTGCCGGGCACTGAGCGGCAAAAAGGGCGACGTCCGCTGGGTCGAGAAGGTGGAGTTGGGGTTCGTGGAGGGTCAAGGCGAGGGTAAGGAAGGTGAGATAGGTTGGAGCGTTGTCGAGAAAGGCAGAAAGGAAGCCGGTGAGTAGGTAGAATTGGAAATTGGACGGGTGGGAAAGGCTTTGGGCATGAGCGGTTAAAGTGTGGATGACTGGGACAAGGGTGGCAAAGATTCCCAGGAAGAGCCAACCGACCTCCCGGATGGGCTCCAACGAGAAATCATTTCGTTCTCGGATCACCGGGTCGGTGAGGCGATGTGAAATCCAGGCGGCGATGCCCATGATGGCCTCCGGCACCCCCCAAGGAGCGCCCGCCCCTCGTAGCAGAACTGCGGCAATCACCACTAGGACGAACCCGCAGTTTCGAAGTCCATCGATGCGAAAAGTTTCAACGGCCGTCTCCTTTTCGCGGACGCCTTGGGGTGCACGACGAAAGTTCTGTAAATCAAAAAAGTAAAAGGCGACCAAAAGCAGACCTGTAACGATTAGCCAATCCGTCCAGAGGTGGGTCAGGGTCCAGAAAAAAGGAACGCCGCGTAAGTAGCCTAAAAAGAGGGGTGGGTCGCCGATGGGGGTCAGGCATCCACCCACATTCGCGACAATAAAAATGAAAAAGACGATGTGAAAGCCGGTGATGCGATACTTGTTCATTCGAATCCAAGGGCGAATCAGGAGCATGGCTGCTCCGGTGGTGCCGAGGAAATTGGCCAGAATCCCCCCAAGGGCGAGAAAGATAATGTTGCGCAGCGGCGTGGCCTCGCCCGCCACCCCCACGTGGATTCCCCCCGTGATCACATAGAGAGAGCCAATCAGGGCCATAAAGCTGATATACTCTTGCAGCGAGTGAAGCAGTGGAGCAGGTTGCCGACGGCCAAGGAGATAGTAAGTCACCACAACTGCGGTCAAACAAACGCTGAAGATATGGTACCCCTGATGCCAGAACTTTGGGGTGAGCAGAGGCCCCATGGCTATACCCACCAGAAGCAGGACGAATGGAGCTAGGATCCAAGGGGGTGGGGGAGCCCCCATATCCAGCACAGCAAATGGCATCCCTCTTGGATGCAGAGACTTAATAGAGGGGTCAAGCATGACTGATTCTTATCCCACGGGTCTTGCCCTGCGAAAAACCGTGACTAGCTTCACCTATGTCGATGAGCACCAGCGAACTTGGCTATAACTCGAAGGTGGAGGGGAATGTGGTTCTGACCACCCTCGACGCCGCCGTCAATTGGATGCGCAAAAATTCTTTGTGGCCGATGCCGATGGGTCTCGCCTGTTGCGCGATCGAGCTGATGGCCTCTGCTTCCAGCCGTTTTGACATCGCGCGCTTTGGGGCAGAAGTGATGCGTTTTTCGCCACGCCAATCGGATCTAATGATTGTGGCGGGAACGGTGACCTACAAAATGGCCCTCGCGACCAAGCGGGTTTGGGACCAGATGGCGGAGCCGAAGTGGTGCATCGCCATGGGGGCTTGCGCGAGCACGGGAGGGATGTATCGCAGTTACGCTGTGCTCCAAGGAATCGACCATCTGATCCCGGTGGACGTCTATATTTCTGGGTGTCCTCCTCGCCCGGAGGCAGTTCTGGAGGGGTTGATGAAACTGCAGGATAAGATTGCCCGTAGTCGCGGTGTGGTGGTGGGACAAAAACAGGCGGCATGAGCATGGGTTTGGAAGCACCGATCGAGGGGTCTCTCCCCAAGACTCAGGCTTTGCCCGAGTTTCGCGGGGAAACAAGCTGGGAAGTACCCAAGGACTTGATTCCGGCACAAATGGCGGCACTGAAAGCCAAAGGATTCACCTACCTGGTCGACCTGACCGCGGTCGACAACCACGGGGAGGATCCTCGGTTTGAGGTGGTATATGAACTGTGCGATTTGAAACGCAAAAAACATCTTCGCATCAAAACCAAAGTCGGTGAGGGTGAAACATTGCCATCCGTCTGCTCTATCTGGAAAACGGCCGAGTGGCATGAGAGGGAAGCGTGGGACATGGTGGGAGTTCGTTTTTCGAACCATCCCGATTTGCGCCGCATTCTCATGTGGGAGGGATATCCCCATCACCCTCTTCGCAAAGATTTTCCATTGGCGGGGTTGCCGACGGAGATGCCCGATATCGCCTTTACGGCCAAGGCCCCGCTGGAGGGCGGGCCATTCGTGACGAACTCTGCGTCTTTGACGCAAGATCGCGAGCCACGGGCTCATCCCGCGGAGGAGAGAAATCTGTGAGCACGACCACACTTGAGTTCGGCGATACTCTAGCCAAGACGGCGGAGATGGAGGAGGTGGGCGAGAAAATGGTTCTGAATATTGGACCGTCCCATCCCAGTACCCACGGGGTGCTCCGCCTCGTGCTGGAGCTGGATGGGGAGGTGATTACGAAAGTGGATACCGATGTGGGATATTTACACCGAGGAGATGAAAAAATTGCGGAGAACATGAACTGGAATCAGTTCGTCCCGTACACCGATCGGCTCGACTACATGGCTCCTCTGGCCAACAACGTGGCCTACGCCTGTGCCGTGGAAAAGCTGATGGGGTTTGAATTGCCTCCTCGGGCCAAGGTGACTCGAGTGATCTGCTGTGAGCTCGCTCGTATTTCGGCGCATCTTTTAGGTTTGGGTGCCTTCGCCATGGATGTGGGTGCGATGACGATGTTTCTCTACACCTTTACGGAGAGGGAAAAGATCTACAACTTGATCGAGCTGCTGACGGGAGCGCGTTTCACCACCAGCTTTACCCGGGTGGGGGGTCAGACTCGGGACATTCCGCCCGGATTTCTGGAGGGAGTGACGGAGTTCTGTGGCCAATTCCCTGGTCGGCTGGATGAGTTTGGTTCCATGCTGAATCGGAATCGCATTTTTGTGGATCGGACAAAGGACCTAGGAATTATCCCGGATGATGTGGCACTGGATTTTGGTTTAACGGGTCCCAACCTGCGCGGATCGGGCAACCCCTACGATGTGCGACGCGCGTTCCCATACTTAGGTTATGAAACCTACGATTTTGAAGTGCCGGTAGGCTCGACGGGGGATTGTTACGATCGATTCGCGGTGCGGATGGAGGAGATGAGACAGAGCATTCTCATTTTGCGCCAGGCGGTTGCCAAAATGCCGGGGGGCGCATGGCAGGTGCATGATCCCAAGAATGTTCTCCCCGCGAAGGATAAGGTTCTGACCAAGATGGAGGAGTTGATTCATCAGTTCCTCGTGGTGACCCAAGGGCCGGATGCGCCGGTGGGTGAGGTTTACTTTGGGGCGGAGAATCCGAAAGGGGAGTTGGGGTTCTATTTAAACAGTCGGGGTGGTGGCGTGCCTCATCGTCTTAAAATTCGGGCGCCGTCTTTTTGCAATTTGAGCATCCTTAATCATCTTCTGCCGGGGCACACGGTCAGCGATGTGCCAGCCATTCTCGGCAGCTTTGACTTTGTCATGGGGGAGTGCGACCGATGAGCGTGCCCCTCCATGCCGGAACGGAAAGTTGCGTGGGCGCCGAGAAGGGAGAGATCACGCCAGTGCTCGAAAAGCAGGCGGACGAGCTGGTTTCGCGCTATCCCATCTCAAAACGGAGTGCGGTGCTGCCGCTTCTTCACCTTTGGCAAGAGACCTTTGGGTACATTGGGCCACGTGGGGTCGAGTGGATTGCCCGCAAGTTGTCTTTGCAAGAGATTCAAGTATTAGAGCTGGTGACGTTTTACCCGTGGTTTCGGCAGCAGCCTTATGGCAAGTTCCACTTCCGCGTTTGTCGGACCTTACCGTGCGCTCTGGGTGGGTCGGGCAAAACCTTTGCCGCACTGCAGAAGCTGATGAATTTGAAAGCGGACGGGCATGAGGGCGCGATGATCAGCGAGGATGGAAGGTTTTCCTTAGAGTATTCGGAGTGTCTGGCGTCATGCGGAACCGCCCCCGTTGTTCTCAGGAACGACGAATTTTATGAAAAAGTGGACGAAAAACGTGCGACTGAACTAGTCGCAGGATGCCAATAGGGAGGACGTATGGCTTTCTCTGAGCATCGTCTGATTTTTAAGAATATTGATGCCCCGGGTTACACGCGGGACATCGCCTGCTACCAGAAGCATGGCGGCTATGAGATTCTGAAAAAGGGGCTGGCCATGGGCGGTCCGGCCATCCGAGAAGAGGTCAAAAAAAGCCAGTTGCGGGGGCGAGGCGGGGCAGGCTTTCCAACGGGAACGAAGTGGAGCTTTATCGATCCGGCCAAGACCACCAAGCCGATCTATTTAATTTGCAATGCAGATGAGTCGGAACCGGGGACCTTCAAGGACCGACAGATTATTTACAAAGATCCGCACCAACTGATCGAGGGAATGATTCTGAGCTGCTTTGCCAATGGGGTGAAGTTGGCCTACCTCTACATTCGTTGTGAATTCACCGAGGGGTGGAAGATTCTCGAAAAAGCTTTGGCCGAGGCCAAAGCCGCTGGTTTCCTAGGAAAGAATATTCTCCAGAGCGGATACGATTTGGAGATCCACGTTCATCGGGGGGCGGGCGCCTACATTTGCGGGGAGGAGACGGGCCTGATCGAGTCCCTGGAGGGAAAAAGGGCTTATCCCAGAATCAAACCGCCCTATTTTCCGGCGGTGTTGGGGCTCTATATGTGCCCAACGATCGTCAACAACGTGGAGACCCTGTGTAACGTGAAGCACATTGTCGAGATGGGTGGGGACGCTTACGCCAAGATTGGCCGCCCCAACAACACGGGAACACGTTTGCTTTGTGTCAGTGGAGATGTGGTGAAGCCTGGTTATTACGAGTTTCCTTGTGGCGCCATCACCTTGGGCCAGTTGATTTTCAATGTTTGCGGAGGGATTCGGAATGGGCGAAGGCTGAAGGCCGTGATCCCGGGCGGATCTTCGGCCAAGGTTTTGCGTGCGGGGGAAGTTTATAAAATCAAAGAGAAAGACTCGCAGGGCAATCTGGTTGATCGGGAAGTGAAGCTGGAAGATTTGCGGATGGATTTCGATAGCTTGGCGGCGGCGGGAAGCATGGCGGGATCTGGCGGAGTGATCGTCATGGACGACACGCGGGACATGGTGGAGTGCTTGGCCAATATCTCCACTTTCTATGCGCACGAGTCGTGTGGTCAGTGTACGCCTTGTCGGGAGGGGGTGCTTTGGCTGAAAAAAATTCTTAGCCGTGTGGCCGAAGGGCACGGTCGGGACGAAGACCCCGCGCTGCTCAAGGATGTGGCGGATCGGATTGCGGGCAGGACCATCTGTGCCTTTGGTGAGGCGGCGGCTTGGCCGGTGCAAAGTTTCCTTGGGAAATTTAAGGAGGAGTTTCAGCTACGGATTCGGCGAAATGGAGCCGCCGCCAAACGGGATACGATCTCCCTGACCCACTAAGACGATGAGCAACTGTATTTCCATCCCGATGAATCCTTGGAATCACGATGTGGCCAAAGACGAGAAGGACTTGGTCGATGTCCAAATCGACGGAGTCTGGCTGCAGATGCCCCGTGGACTGAATGTGGTCGAAGCGGCGCATCGGGCGAAAAAGTTTATTCCCCACTACTGCTACCACCCGAAATTGTCCGTGGTCGGGAATTGCCGGATGTGCCTTTTCGAAATGGGAACACCCAAGATGGGTCCCGACCGCAAGCCGATCCTCGGAGCAGACGGGAAACCTGAAATTGCCTGGATGCCGCGCCCTCAAATCGGCTGTGCGACGGGGATAACACCCGGAATGGGGATTCGGACCGATTCCCCTTTGGTGAAGGATTGTCGAAATGGGGTGATGGAGTTTTTGCTGATCAACCATCCACTGGACTGCACGATTTGTGATCAGGCGGGGGAGTGCAAGTTGCAGGAGTTTTCGGTGGAATACGGGACGGGGGAGAGTCGCTTTGTTGAAAATAAGGTAAAAAAGCCAAAGAATGTGGATTTGGGAGAGAGGATTGTGCTGGATGATGAGCGTTGCATTCTTTGCTCTCGTTGCGTTCGCTTTTCGAGCGAGGTGACGAAAGACAATGTTTTGGGTTTTGTCAATCGGGGAAGCTACAGCACTTTAACCGCTTACCCGGGCAAGAGGTTCGATAACGACTACTCGCTCAACACGGTAGATATCTGTCCGGTGGGAGCCCTGACCAGTAAAGATTTTCGTTTTCAGATGCGGGTTTGGTTTCTGAAAGAGAGCAAGAGCATCTGCACGAGTTGTGGCACGGGGTGCAATGTGACCATCGGCTCGCGGGAGGGGAAAGTGCATCGACTCACCCCAAGAGAGAATGAAGCCGTCAATTCCGCATGGATGTGTGACTACGGCCGCTTGAACTTTCACTACCTGGAAGACAAGGAGCGCCTACAGAACCCGTTGACCAAAGCGGCGGGGGAACACTTTCCCGCGCCCTGGGGCGATGCCCTGAATCGAGCGGCGGAAGGATTGCGAAAGGTTCAGCCGAGCGAAATTGCGGTGGTGGCCTCTGCTCGCATGACCAATGAGGAGCTTTTTGTTTTGAAGCGATGGATGGACGAGCTGGGCGTGACGCTGGTGGATACGGTGAATCGACCGGAACAGGGGGATCAGTTTTTGCGCAGTGCCGATGGCAATCCGAACACGCGGGGGGCGGAGCTGCTGGGTCTCTCGCACGGCGGGAGAAAGCTTTCGACCTGGGGTGGAGAGATCGCCGCCGGTCGAATGAAGGCTTTGCTGGTGCTCGGAGGGGAGGATGTGGTGGCGGCAGGAATTCCGGCGGCTTGTCTGGCCCAGTTAGAGATCCTGATCGCCTCGGCGATCTTGCCGAATGCGACGACTCGAGTCGCCCATGTGATCCTGCCGGGGGCAGGTTTTGCGGAAAAAAGTGGATCGATGGTGAACGTTCATGGCAGATTGCAGAGGTTCAGCCGCTCGATTGCTCCTCCAGGGCAGGCGAGGGAGGAGTGGATGATCTTGCGAGATTTGCGTGAAATCGTCACGGGTGGAAACTCCCTTCACTCGATCGAAGATATCTGGAAATCGATGGCTACGGTTATCCCGGTGTTTGCCGGTCTGAGCTGGGGAAAAATCGGCGATCAGGGGGTTGATCTAACTCACTCTTTGCCCGCTGAGGCGACCGCAAAATAGTATTCCATTTCGCCTAGGGAAGTTACTCAATCCAAAACGACGACGCACGGCGTGGGCATCGCCACTCGGCCTCTGACACAAGTCTCGGTCACTGCCGAAGAAATGTTCCGCTCTTTATTGCCTTTCGGGTCTTTTTTCATGCTCGGTTTTATTATCCCGTGCTGGGTGTTCTTTTTTTGGATTTGGGTTTAAAGCTGGAGCAGTATGCCATTCTGAATGTCATCTGGGCGGTGACCATTCTGCTGTTCGAAATTCCCTCTGGGGCTTTGGCAGACGTGATCGGCCGGCGCTGGATGGTGATTGTGGCGGCCGCTCTCATGGTGGGTGAGATGTTTGTCTTTGCCTTTGCTCCGGTCGGCGTTTGGTTTTTTCCACTTTTGGTTATCAATCGGGTTTTGAGCGGCATGGCGGAGGCATGCGCCAGCGGCGCCGATGAAGCGCTCGCCTACGATTCGTTGCCAGATGAGGGTCGGGAGGAGCGGTGGCGGGGTGTTTTGGCCACGCTGATGAAATGGTCCTCGGGTGGTTTTTTTATCGCCATGACGGTGGGCGCCTTGGCGTTCGACCGCCAATTCATTGAGGTAGCCGCGCGCCTCGTCGGCTGGGGCGGGCCGGTTGGTCTGACGACGCGATGGCCGGTCTACCTTACGCTGGCAACATCGGTCCCGGCCTTGATCTGCGCGCTGGCCATGCGTGAACCCCCTTCGAGGGGCAAGCCGGAGACGGCGCAGCCGCCTTTAGGCAACGCCATCGCCAATATCCTTGAGGCCGCTCGATTTGTTTTTCGTGACCCTCGGGTCCGTCTGCTTTTGCTTAGCGCCATGCTTTTCGATTCACTCGTACGCCTATTTCTCACCTTTGGCAGTAACTACTATCGGCTGATCGAAATTCCAGAATTTGTGAATGGTTTTCTCGGTTCCTTTTACGCCTTACTGGGGTTCTTGGCTGCTGGATTGGCCCGACGCATGGGTGCCCGCTTTTCTCCAGTCCAAGCATTTTCCTTGGTGGCGGTGTTGATTTTCACCGGGCTTCTCGGCCTCTGCTTTGGAACGCCTCAATGGGGAGTGTGGGTGGTCATTCCCTTGGGCCTATCGATGCCGTTCCTGTCTTTTTACGTTTCGAGTTACCTGAACGAGTGGACGGATTCTAAGATCCGCGCGACGGTCTTGAGTTTTCGCGGTATGGCATTAAACGTTGGCTATGCTGCGGTCGGCGTTGGTTTTGCCTGCCTTGTCTCGAGCATCCGCGTGGCAAGTCCTGGCCTGAGCGAGGGAGCTATTTTCGGGCAAGCCCTCTACGCGCTACCCACCACTTTTGCTCTCGGGTGGTTGGGGATAGCCCTTTTCGGCTGGCTAAAGAAGGTACATTTTGTGGCCCGTTCAGCTAAGACGTAAAGCTCATGGCCACATCACTGGCAAGTTGGCTTGAGGTGAGACCTCGGTTGGCAATTTCCTGACCCGCTGGCCTACTTTCAGTGATCTTTTATCCCCCACTGTTGGTTTCGTTCGGGCTTACTTGTGGTGTCGAAAAGTTCATGTAATATCCCCCAATGATCGCGACACTTTCGACACCAAGAAACTTCACTCCCGGGGAGACCAAGGAGGAGCAGTTAAAGCTGGTGAAGGACGGTTTGGACGTCATCAAAGACCTGCCTCGATATGCCAAAGAAGGCTTTCAAGCGATTGACGCGGATGATTTTACGCGATTCAAGTGGTACGGGGTCTACCAGCAGAAGCCCAAAGAGGACGGTTACTTCATGTTGCGAACCCGAATCCCCGGAGGATTGCTCAATCCCATCCAACTGAGGGAAATGGCAGCTTTAACGGATGATTTTGCCCACGGTTTTGCGGATGTCACCACCCGTCAAACTGTTCAGCTGCACTGGTTGCGCATCGAGCAGTTCCCCGAGATTTTTCGTCGCCTCGAATCGGTCGGCATCACCTCCAGCGGTGCTTGTGGGGACATTGCAAGAAATGTCGTTGGCTGTCCTGTGGCGGGAATGGACCCTGACGCCATCTTAGACGCATCCGCGGAACTGAAGGCGGTTGATGCCCACTTAACCAACAATCCTGAGTTTTCCAACCTGCCCCGAAAGTACAAGATATCGATCTCGGGCTGTCGGATCATGTGCACCCAACCGGACATCAACTGCGTGGGGGTCTTTGGCTTAGAAAGGGGTCAGGAGAGAGGTTATGGGATTAAGGTGGGTGGGGGTCTTTCTTCCGCTCCGCACTTGGCGCAAACCCTGCCGGTGTTTCTGAGGCCGGAGGATGTTTTGCCCATGGCTCATTTTACTTCGGTCATTTATCGGGATCACGGATTCAGGGACAAGAGGGCTCGGGCCCGGCTGAAATTCTTGATGGCGGACTGGGGTGCGGAAAAGTTTTTGGCCGAAGTGGAGAGAGTGGCTGGGCGTACCTTCGAACGTCACACCGAATTTCACTTTCCCGAGAATCCCGAATCCGATCACGTCGGCGTGCATGCGCAGACGCAAAAAGGTTTTTACTGGGTGGGAGTTTGTTTGGCCGGGGGTCGCTTGACGGGTCAACAGATGCGGGCCATTGCCGACCTTTCGGAGAAGTTTGGGGAGAAGGGGAAGGTGGGAATTCGTGGGACCAACAAGCAGAACTTAATTATCGTGAATGTTCCAGAAAAAGGGGTGGAGGAGCTGAAGAAGGGATTGGTGGCGGCGGGGTTAGTGGTCGAGCCCAGCAATTTCCGCAAAGGCTGTGTTTCTTGCACCGGAATTGAGTTTTGTAACTTGGCTGTCGGGGAGACGAAGAATCGCATGATTCGGATGGTGGGAGAGTTGGAGACCCTCTGCTCCCACTATCAGGATCAAGTGCGGATTCACTTTAGCGGTTGCCCTAGCTCATGTGGTCAGCATCAGATTGCGGATATCGGCTTCCGCGGTGCCACTCGGACGGTGGATGGGGTAAAGAAGGAGTGTTTTGACATGTTCCTTGGTGGCAAAACCGGAGCGGATGCCCGCTTTAATGTGCTCATCCAACCCAAAGTTCCTTACGAAGAGGTTCACCACTACATCGACAAGGTTTTGCGGGCCTATCAAGCGAAGAAGAGTGGGTCGGAAACTTTGACTCGTTGGTTGGGTCGAAGCTCAAAAGACGATCTAAAATCGATCTTTGCTGAGGCCAACGGCGCCGCGAACTAAGGCCTCTCAGTAGTTCGATTGGGTTGGTTTTCCTGAAAGAATGGCCACACCTGACGAGGTGCCCAAACGTGTTGCCCCGGCGTCGATCATGGCCAGTGCGGTTGCCTGATCCCGGATCCCTCCACTGGCTTTGACTTCCATCGTCGGGGGGATGGAAGATTTCATCAGGCGTACAGCCTCAATGGTTGCACCGGCTTTTGAAAAGCCTGTTGAGGTTTTGACAAATTTTGCCCCCGCTTGAGCAGCGGCGTGACACGCTTTCTGTGTCTGATCCACAGAAAGGAGGCAGGTTTCTAATATAACCTTCACGGGAGAGGGTTGTACCGCTTTGACGACTTGGGCAATGTCACTTTCCACTGCAGACCAGTTTCCCTCCGCAGCCCAACCGAGATTAATCACCATATCGATTTCGTCGGCGCCGGCACTCTTTGCCTGTTGTGCCGCGAGTGCCTTGGTAGAGGAAAGATCATTTCCGTGGGGGAAGCTGATCACGGTGGCTATTTTTACGGAGTCCGCGGTCAGTGTCTCTTTGGCCGTGGAAATCCAGCAAGGAGCTAGGCAGACCGCATAGAATCCGAACTCCTGCGATTCCCGGCAAATCTCCAGGACGCCCTGATGAGTCAACTGCGGGGACAGGGAGGTATGGTCGATGTATTTTGCTAAAAAGTTCGTGTCCATGAGACGAACTAGAATAGTGGCTGGGCAGGTTGAAACTGATTCGATACATCACCGGCAAGATCCAGGCTTCCCGGAGTTAAAGACATGGGAGAGCGGATCTTATCTGGCGGGAAGTCGCCAAACTCCACCCAAAAGAAGTTTGGAGTGGTGGTGAGCTCAAATCCGTAGATCCCGTGACTCAGGTCACATATCGTGCGGTATTCGGTATTATAAACGGGAAATCCGTCACCTAGTTTATTGTATGGAGTTCCAAAGGGAACGGAGACGCCGCGAATGGCAGCCAAGATAGTGGCAAAAGCTTGCTGCATATTTTCGGGTTTTGGAAAAAAGCGGGAAAAGTAGGTGGCCCTTTGAAAGCGGTCCTTTGGTGAAATATTTCCTGGAACCGGCGTGTCCTGCCCTGGTTGAGAAAAGTCCATCTTGGAGAGTAGATCCAGTTGGTCATGGTAGGGTGGGTCGTTGGTCATGATCGTATATTGGCGTCCGTGGTAAATCTTCGGTTTGCCACCCAAATATTCAATAATCGCAGAGTCACCGCTACGGTCCTCCAGGGAGAGGTGAACCGTGGCATCTTGCCCGTGGGCTTGAATCATTATGGGTTGAACCTGATGGAGAAGATCCAGTGCCTCCTTGACTGTGGAGGCCTGATCCAGAGCATACTGAAGCCAGAGAATGGCGGAAACGCCCTTCTTCTTGGGGTCTCGTGGACCAAATTCGGTTTTTGCCAAATAGAGTAAGTGTCCGCCTAATCCTTTCTCGTTCATTCCATCCACCGACCCCACCCCGTAGATCGAAGTAACCAAGCTGGCATATTTTGAAGTCCAGCGAAGGGGATTCTCCTTTACCACGATTTCTGCTCCGCATTTGGAGCCATCCCGCTTCATTGAACGGGGAAGGAACCAAAGAACGGGTTCGGTGCTCTCCGGCCAATCCATCGAACGTGCCACGAGAACTCCAAATTGGTTGTTATTCCAAAGAATCCGTGTGCAGGCGAAAGAGGTGGAAAATACACTCCCAACGATAAGAATTAGGAGGAGGGGGCGTTTCATGTTTTTACTATGAACACAATTTAGCCGCGGTTGGATCTTTTCTTATATTCGTTGATCAGTTGGTTGGTCGAGGAATCGTGGGTGGTGATTCCGCCGGGTGAGGAGAGTTCAGGCTCGATCTTTTTGGCTAGCTGTTTACCTAATTCGACGCCCATCTGATCGTAAGGGTTGATATTCCAGATCGCCCCCTGAACAAAGATCTTATGCTCGTAAAGAGCGATCAGACTGCCAAGGGTTTTGGGGTCGAATCGTTGGGCTAGAATTGAATTCGTTGGTCGGTTGCCTGGGAAGACCTTGTGGGGGATAAGTTTTTCCAAAGCTTCGCCTTTCAGTCCTTCTTGGGTGAGCTCGGCCCGGGCTTCGGCCTCGGTCTTGCCCTTCATGAGGGCTTCGGTTTGAGCGAAGAAGTTGGCCAAGAGAATGTCGTGATGGGGCCCCATCGGATTGAAGGTCTCCACGGAGGCGAGAAAATCGCAGGGGATCAACTTTGTTCCCTGATGAATCAGCTGATAGAAGGCGTGCTGCCCATTGGTGCCGGGTTCACCCCAGATAACTGGGCCGGTGCTCCAAGTGACGGGTTGACCATCTCGATCTACGCCCTTGCCGTTGCTTTCCATATCCCCTTGTTGAAAGTAAGCGGGAAAGCGGTGAAGGTACTGGTCGTAGGGTAGGATGGCGTGAGTCTGGGCGTCGTGGAAATTGTTGTACCAGATGCCGAGTAGGGCAAGGGTCATGGGCAGGTTCTGTTCGACAGGAGTCTTGAGAAAATGTTCGTCCATTTCATGTGCGCCCTGAAGAAGTTCGGTGAAGCGATCGTACCCGATGGAGAGGGCAATACTGAGTCCAATGGCCGACCAGAGAGAATACCTGCCGCCCACCCAATCCCAGAAGGGAAACATGTTGGCGGGATCGATACCGAATTTCTTAACCGCGGCTTCGTTGGTCGAAAGAGCGACGAAGTGCTTGGCGATGTGCTTTTCGTCCGATGCCTCCTTCAAGAACCATGATCGGGCAGAGTGAGCGTTGGTCAAAGTCTCTTGGGTGGTAAAGGTCTTTGACGCGACCAGAAAGAGAGTGGTGGAGGGTTGGCAGATCCGAAGGACTTCGACGAGCTGGGTGGAGTCGATATTGGAGACAAAGTGCATCTTCAGGTCGCGCCGAGCAAAGGGCTTAAGGGCTTCCGTGACCATGACAGGCCCAAGGTCCGAACCTCCGATCCCGATGTTCACGATGTCGGAGATCGGTTGGCCCTTATAGCCTTTCCACGATCCGGAGCGAACTTGCTCGGAAAAGACCTTCATATGTTGGCGGGTGGCCTCTACCTCAGGCATCACGTCCTGACCGTCGACGAGCAAGGGTTGGTTAGCGGGGCGGCGGAGGGCGATGTGAAGGACGGAGCGATTTTCGGTACAGTTGATCTTATCGCCGCGAAACATTCGATCTCGGAGCTCTTCTACTTTGGCTTCTTGGAGAAGTTGGCGGAGGAGTTTGAGAGTTTCTAGGGTGACGCGGTTTTTGGAGTAGTCGACGAAGAGATCGTTCCAGCGCTGGGATAGGGTGGCGGCGCGGGCGGGATCCTGGGCAAAGAGTTCCCGCATGGCCGGAATAGAGGGAACATGTCTGGCCAGAGCTTTCCACGCGGGAAGGTCAATCGGGGTAGGCATCCGATCAGCTTGGCGGAAAGCTGGACGCGGGTGAAGGCGTTTTCGGCACTACGGGGTGCTTGTTTACGAGGCAAGAATTGAGGAGTATGAAATCTATGGCCTCAAACATTTCTGTTCACTATTTGGGTCACTCTTGTTTTCACATCACAACTCCCAAGGCGAAGATCTTGATCGATCCCTTTTTAACCGGAAACCCAAAGGCAGCGGCCCAAGCGGAAGATGTTCAGTGCGACTTTATTTTGGTCAGTCATGCGCATGCGGATCATTTTGGTGATGCGGTGGCGATTGCGAAGCGGACGGCGGCCACGATCGTGGCGTCGTATGAGCTGGCGCTCTTTGCGGGTTCGCAAGGGGCGAAGGTTCACCCGATGGGGTGCGGAGGCGGGAAGGATTTCTCGTTTGGCCGAGTCCAGTTGACCATTGCCCATCACACTTCCTCGGTCGATGGGCCAGGTGGGTCAGTGATGGTGGGGGCGCCGGTCGGTTTCCTGATTACGGCAGAAGACAGGGTGATCTACTTCGCGGGGGACACCGCACTGACGATGGACATGCAGCTTTTGGGCGATCGGAAACCGATCGATCTGGCGCTCCTCCCGATTGGAGACAATTTCACCATGGGGCCGGAGGATGCGGCGGAGGCGGTCCGACTGTTAAAGCCGAAGCTTTCCGTGCCGATGCACTACAACACCTTCGAGATGATTCAGGTGGATCCCGAGGTGTTTGTGCGGGAGGCGGGAAAGCATGGATATCAGGTGAGTGTGTTGCGTCCGGGGGATCGGATTTCTCTACCCTAGGGAACGAATCGTGGACTCCCCCGTTGCCGTAAACCAATTGTGACGACTCGTATTTTTCTGGTTCGGCATGGATCGACGGTTCTTTCCGTGGAAGACCGTTTCGCGGGCAGGACGAATGTAGCCCTGAGCGATCAGGGAAGAGAGCAGGCCCAATCGTTGGCCAAGCGACTGGCCAAGGAACCCTTGTCCGCTTTTTATGCCTCCCCACTCGATCGGACGATGGAGACCGCTTCCATTCTGGCGAAACCACAGGCAAAACCTGTTCAATCCGACCCGGCTTTTCGGGAAATTGATCATGGAGTTTGGGAGGGATTAACGCGGCAGGAGGCGGAAACGAAATATGGGGAGATGTATGCCCGTTGGGAGGAAGACCCATTTAATTATGCTCCAGAGGGAGGGGAGTCTGGTCTTTCCGTGACGGCACGAGCCATGCCGGCTCTCTTGTCGCTGGTGGAGAAGCATGCTGGGGAAACAATTTGTGTCATTTCCCACAAGGCCACGATCCGGCTTCTGCTGAGCGCAGTTTTGGGTTTTGACCCCCGGACCTATCGGGACCATTTGGATTTGAGTCCGGCTTCGTTAACGATTTTAGATTTTCGGGATGCGTGTCATGGTCGTCTAACGGTCTTTAACGATGTGGCGCACTATGCCAAAGATGGCGGGGCGATTCCGCCCCCTCCGGTGGGAAGACTTTCGAAAGTCTGGGGAAAAGGAAATTTAGGAAAGAGTTAGCGGGTCTTACCAAAGGAAGCGGATACTTTAAGAGCGACCCCGCCGCGGGCGGCAAATTCCCCGGTCACGACCGCCTGGGCGGGCGAGATGGCGCGAACAAGATCATCCAGAATGCGATTGGTGACCGCCTCAGCAAAGGAGCCCACGTTGCGAAACGAGTGTAGGTACAGCTTAAGGGATTTGCTTTCGACGCACTTTTTTTTCGGGGTGTAGCGAATGGTGATCGTGGCGAAGTCGGGTTGGCCGGTCACGGGGCAAAGGGAGGTGAACTCGGAGGTAGAAAAGGTGATCTCAAAGGGGCGGTTGGGCTTGGGATTGGGAAAGGTTTCCAGTCGAGCCAAGGAGGGGTTGGTGGGGACAGCTGTTTTACGACCGAGAAGGGTGAGAGAAGGCATCCGTGAATGGTAGGGCATTTCGATCGGCTCGAAAAGGCTCTAGGTGTGGGCGTAGTGCCGGCCCTTCCAGGGAAGGCGGTGGCGGAGGGTTTGGACGAAGGAGTTGATGGCGATGGCTAAGACGAGGAGTTGACCAAGGGGATGGAGCAGAGCCCCCAGATATTTTTGACGGAATCGATGCGCCAGCGAGAGCCGCAGGCAAAGAATGATCCCGATCTCTAGACCGACCAGGGGAGAACCATGCCCCGTGACCAAGAGAAGAAATGGGGTGAGAAAAATAAGCACTTGGAGAAATTGAAAAAAAAGGAAAGCAAACCATCGCCCATCAAAGCTGGGGTAGAGATTTTTGGTGAAACCTTCCCAGACTTCGCCCAAGCGGGTGTACATTCGGCATCGAACCAGAGCTTCACTTCCCCGCGGGCCAAATCCATCCAGGTTCAGAAGTCGTAGGCCGAGCTGTCGCACCCTTCGGCCCAGCGCGATATCCTCCACCATGTGACCACGGACCGAGGCGTGTCCTCCAATCTTTTGGTACGCATCTTTACGAAAAAGCATGAATTGGCCGTTGGCGGCGCCGAGGTCGCGGTGATTTCCGGTGATCCAGTGCGGCAGATAAAGAAGAATGAAAAGGTGAACAAAAGGAATGACCAGCATCTCGCTCCACGTTTGGGTCTCCTGCTCAGGCCACAGAGAGAGAAGGTCGGCTTTTTGCTGGAGTGCGAGATTCACGGTAGAGGATAGTGCGGTGTCGCTGAGTCGAGTGTCGGCATCCAAAAAAAGAAGCAGGTCTCCCCGCGCAGCTTGGGCTAATTGGTGGCAGGCCCACGCTTTTCCGGTCCAACCTGGGGGCAGGTCTTGTCCCGTGAGGTGGCGAATCCGTGGGTCGCCGAGGGCGTGGCGATCGATGAGTCGGCCCGTTCCGTCTTGGGAGTGATCATTGAGAACGAGAATTTCGAAATTTGGATAGTCGTTCGTCCCAAGGGTGTCCAAGCAGGGGGAAAGCCGAAACTCCTCGTTTCTGGCTGGAATGAGCACGGAGAGAAGGGGAGGCGGTGTGAAAATTTGGGTGATCTTTGGAAATCGGAAAACCTTGAGGTTCAGTAGGTAATTACTGATAAGGATGGAGAGTCCGAGGAGAATGGCCAGATGAAGAGCAGTGAGAAAATCCATTGCTCCGAAAATAGCAAAGAGAGGGTGCCTTGAGAATTGATAGATGAAATTAGAGGTAAAGCAGTTATGCACTTTTTATGCATATAATATTAAATATGTTAAATGCTGACTATGAGTTACATATGGGGCATATGCAGAAAACTACTTGCCCAAACCCGAGTTTTTTAGCATAATGTTCTGAATAGTTTATGAATAAGTTTTGGAAAAATCTGAACTGCTTGGCCTCGGATCACCCGTTGCCCCCGGCTATCGTCTCGATTTTTAAGAATGCTTTGGGAGAGGACTCCACCTCGTTGAAGTATCTCACCTTCGTTCTTTCTCCGAATGGCCCGGGGGGCCAGATCGATCGGGATATTTTAGAGGAAAACTTCAATATGGTGGATACGGCCCGTAAATATCACCTTTCCTTGCCTGAGGTTCAGAAAGCCATTCAGATGTTTGTCGAGCGGCGTGCCATCCCGGTTCGGGAAGGTGCACCGACCAAAGAGGTGGGGGGTCTAAATGGTCGTAACGGCCATGGTCAAGAATCGGCTCGTCGATTGCCCCCTCCGTTGGGTCCGTACCCGGTTTGTGGATCTACCATTTCACGCTTGGACTCCCGCCGGAGCGATGGGGGTGAGGTGGTCGAGGTGGGCGAAGGCTACGCCATGGTCTACTGGGCCAAGGCGGCTAAGAAAACTAAGGTTTCGATCTCTCGCCTTCGTGATGTCCGTCTCTTTAAGGTCAAATCTCCGGGTGGAGCCGACGATGGCACGGCACCCAAGGCGAAAAAGAACGGGCACAGCTCCTCCAAAAGTAAGCGGAATGGGCTGATCTCGAAAGTGCGGGCGCGTTCGACCGGGAAATCGGTTGTCCGGCTTGGTGCCAAAAAGCGTCGCTAAGCCTTGTCTGGGGAATTCCCCGGATCCTTGGCTCTCTTCCCAAAGATTGTATCCACCCTACGTGTGGTCGGGCGTATTCGGTCGCTCCGCTCCCGTTGAAGTGGACCTGGGGGCAGGAGACGGTGTCTACGCCGAGGCGCGGGCGAAACGGGAGCTAGATCGAAATTTTGTCGCGGTGGAAAGACTCCTCGGACGAGCGACAAAGATTGCCAAAAAAGCGGTTCGAAATCAGCTGACCAATCTCAAGGTGCTCCGGCTCGAATCCGCCTATTTTATCAAAAATCTCTGTGCCGAATCATCGCTCGACGCGATCACCGTTCGCTATCCGGATCCTTGGCCCAAAAGGCGGCACCACGGCCATCGGCTGCTGCAAAAAGGGTTCTGGGATGATGCGGCCAGAGCCGTCACCACAGGCGGTTGCTTGAAACTGACCACCGATGACTCTGAATACTTCGAGTGGGCACAAAACGAGGCGAAAAAGTGCTCCGCCTGGGTGGCTGATCCTGGGTGGACGGGCCCGGATGAGCCGACCAGTGAGTTCGAGGAGCTTTTTGCGAAGGAGGGCCGTCCCGTCTATCGCCAAGCTTGGCGGAAAGGTTGATCAGGTCGATTGGCTCAAGCGCTCGACTTTTTCGCCCTGAAGTAAGTCTCTTGCCGCCAATAGGTGGGCGAGAGTTTCTGGGGGATTGGGACAGCGAGCTAAGGCCGGAAGAATCTGTTCTGCCGTTAAATTTCCTAAAGGTTGACCGGCAAACCAGTGGCCGCCTTGACCCAAAAGGTTGTAACGCATTTTGGCGTAGTCGACCAAGTCGTAGGCAATAGCCAGATTGTGCAAACGCAAAATCTCGCGGAAGTTGGCCTCCTTCGGGCACTCGCTCCAGTTGGGGACCCCTCGGTCCCAGTTTGTGCGCCACTCGACGGTGTGGGCGTCGTTCCAGAGAGCCGCGAGTTTTTTCTCGATGGGGGGGAGGAGGGCGGCTGTTTGATCGAGCTTGGCCAGCGCGCGAAGGTGTTCATCAAAGTCAGTCGGGCGGGCGGCCCCGATGGACAGGGTGTGAATCCGAGGGTCCCGCAGGCAGAAGAGAGTGTTGAATTCCATCGGGCTCAGAGGGGAGGTGGCCTGGGTCAATTTGGCGGGAGGCTGATAGAGCATTCCGCCCTTGTCATTTGGGCTAATGATGAAGACGCCCATATCGTTCTTTTTTGCCGCGGCGAGCGAGGGGGTATGCTCCTGAAAAATATAGTACCAGTGCAGGTTGACGTAATCGAAGCGCCCACCCTGGCACAGCTCTTCGACCAGTTCAGCCGATCCGTGGGTGGAGAAACCAACCCACCGGCACAGCCCCTGTTGTTGAAATTGACGAGCCCGTTCCAGGCAACCGCCCGGGCGAAGCGACCATTCTAAGATCTCCCGGTTGTTGATTCCGTGCAAAGAGAAGAGATCGACCGAGGGTTGATCGAGTCGGGACAATGAGGTGCGGAATATTTTCTCAAACTCGTTCGCATCGGGTTGAGGAGAGACTTTGGTCTGTAAGATGATTCGTTCGCGCGGGTGAGTCTTCAAAACGGGGGCCAGCTGCGCCTCGGAGGTGCCATAGCCACGCGCTGTTTCGAGGTGAACGATCCCCAGCTCAACCGCGCGATGGATCGTGGCGGCGAGGTTGGCCTGATTTTCCGCCGGAATGGGTTTGGGCGGCTCCTCGTCCCAGCGGTGCTGGAAGCGCATGCCCCCGCAGGTCAGAACGGGCATGGCGAGTTCGGTTCGGCCGAACCTACGGGTAGGGATCATTCTCCAGCGAACTCAAGCAGGGTATGAAACTTGATTCCGATCTTTTCCAGGCGCTTCCTTCCACCGAGGTCGGGCAGATCGACCAGAAAGGACCCCGCTTCCACGACCGCGCCCAAGGAGCGGAGAAGTAGCACCGCCGCCTCGGCCGACCCGCCCGTAGCCACCAGGTCATCCACCAGCAGGACTTTTTGCCCTTTCTCGACGCAATCTTGATGAAGCTCGAGCGTACCCGAACCGTATTCCAAAGCGTATTCTCGCTGGATCGATTTGTAGGGGAGTTTCCCCGGTTTGCGGATGGGAATAAAACCCGTCCCAAGGATTTGCGCGACAATCCCGCCTAAAATAAATCCACGTGCCTCAATCCCCGCGACCAAATGGGGGGGATTCTGGGCAAAAGGCTTGGCCAACCGTTCGCCGGCGGTGCGTAGGGCTTGAGCGTTACCGAGCAGTGGGGTGATATCGCGGAACATAATCCCTTTTTTCGGGTAGTCGGGCACGGTGCGAATATGAGGCAGCAGAGGGTCGGTCGTCATAGGTGAGTACAATCGCTGGAAGCGAGAATGTGGCAAGGATTCAGGATGGTTTGGCTCTCGACACCTTGGGGGAATTTGGGGATATTGTCCCGATGAGCGTACAGATTCATACAACCAAAGAAGGAAATGGAACGGTGGTGCAACTTCAGGGCAAGGTGGATGCGACCAGTGCTCCCTCCGTCGAGCAAGCTTTGGTCGGGGTGATCGATCAGGGGGAAAAGCGTTTGGTCATCGATTGTGCGGGCTTGGATTTTATCAGCAGTGCTGGGCTTCGTTCTTTGTTGCTCGCTGTGAAGAAAATGAAAGCGTCCGGGGGCGTGATTGCCTTGGCTGCTTTGCAACCGAATGTGAAGGAAGTTTTTGACATCAGTGGTTTCTCGGCTCTTTTTACCATTCACGGTTCAAAAGCGGACGCTCTGAAATAACGCCTTCTCTGCTTGGCCGAGAGGGTCAGGCCGTGGGGGCAGGGGTGCTTTTCCTTTTGCGAAGGAGCAGGATATTCCGATCTCCCTCCCGACGATACTCGGCTAGGTCGACCATATTTTTCACCAGATGAATTCCTAAGCCTCCCAGTTGCCGATCCTCGATCGGGGTCCCCAGATCGGGTTCCGCTGTCTCGAGAGGGTTAAACTCGCGACCGCGATCCTCAAACTCCATTTCGATCACTCCCAGATTGTGGCGAAAAGTGATATGAATGGGGTGGACCCCCTGTTCGTCGAAGCCGTACTTGATGATGTTAGTCAGAATTTCCTCAATCGAGACCAAGAGATGATAGCGGAGCCGACCCCCGATGTCGTGCTGCGTGGCGAAGCTTTCAAAGATCGAATTGACCCGAAGCAGGTC
>CAMCFB010000014.1 GCA_945874125.1 Verrucomicrobia subdivision 6 bacterium
CGCTCCCGCTTCGGCCACTCTTTCAGCAGTACCCCCACCGCGATCCAGCCCACCAAAAGAATACCCAGCTGCCGCAAAACCTCAGGTTCCCCGATCCACCGGGGCATCGGCGCCCCTTGGGGTGGCGCCACCCAGGCCAAAAAAGCCCAGCTCAACATCATCACCTCCATGGACTGAATGATAAAAAAGGCGTACTCCTCGATCGGCAACTTGCCGATACGAAATCGAATTCTTTCGGAGGGAAAATCCCATATCCCCTGCGCCACTGCCCAATTATCCCAAGGGGAAGTAAATGCCACTACGATTCCCAAGATTGCCACCATGGCCAGCACGACCTCCCCCGGCCAAAACCCTTTTCCCGAAAGAAAGAAAAGAATCAGCAGGAGAGGAAGATTAAAGGCTAAATGGAAACCACTATAACTCATACGTCACCTATCGGTTTCCACTCTCTAGCCCGCTTGTGCAAGCCTGATGTTTTCTCCGCCCAAGCTTTTCCGCTAGAAAGGGAGGAGTGAAAGCCCTCGTGATCGCTGGACCCACCAGCACCCCTCTCGATCAGGCTCGCTCGATTTTGAATCACTCCACTGGGCAAACGGGTGTTCTCGTCGCCGAACAGCTTCAATCTGCCGGCCTTACCACCGAGCTCTGGTTCGGTCAGGGCGCCAATTATCCCCTTCCCCCTCCTCTCACCCCCACGCATCACTTTGGTACTCTCGCTGATCTGATTGAGTTGATTGGCCGGACTGACCTCGCGCAATTTCACGCCATACTCCTTCCGGCCGCTCTGCCCGATTACGAATTCGACCAGGCAACCGACCCGAAACAACAACCCCTAGAATCCAAGAAGTGGCCCAGCTCCTTACCCTACATCCAGATCAAGCTTCGGCCATGTTCCAGAATTCTTCCGCTCCTTCGTCAAAGGGCACCAAGCGCGAAAATCGTGGGGTGGAAGTGGGAGGCCGCCAGCACCCCCCCCGAAGCTTTGCTGGCCGCACGGCAGCAAATGGCCCGCTGCCAAACGAGTGCCTGCGTCTTGAATGGACCATCCTCTGGCGCCGGCTATCAACTCATCCCCGCCCTTGGCGAAATCACCCACTGCGCGAACGCCACCGAACTAGGGCAAGCCGTAGCCCGCTTTTTGCAATCTTGAGTCGACTACAAAACGTAGAGGATCGAATAAAGAAAAATCCAAACGAGATCGACAAAGTGCCAATAGTATCCGGTGAGCTCCTCAAAGGTGTGCGAGGGATTGGGTGTTTGTCCGGAGAAAAGCTTCATTTGTCGTAAGCCCGACCGCCCCACCGCCATCAGAATACACAGCAATCCCAAAAACACGTGGAGTCCGTGAAAGCCCGTCATCGTAAAGAAGCAGGACCCGTAAATGCCGTAGGTATTAAACCACATGCCCTCGTGCTTCAGATGCAGCCACTCCCAAGCCTGCACCCCTAAGAAAATCGTCCCAAAAATCGCGGTCAGGCCATAGCCAATCAAACCACTTCCCCCCTTTCGCATCCGGGCCTCGCCCCAATGATAGGTCACGCTGCTGGAAAGCAGGATGACGGTATTGGCAATCATCACCCAATTTAAGAACGTCGGGGGAAGTTTGACCCCAATTTCAGGCGCACCCGGAGGGGGCCAACTTCCGGGACCTTGCGCGATTCGCAACACGATATATCCACCAATCAAGCCCGCAAAAAGCATGGCTTCCGAAGCCAGAAAAACCAACATGCCAAACTTGGGCAAGGTGAAGCGGGGACCCGCCGAGGGGGTTGGAAACGAATGGGAGGCAGGAAGTGTCGTGGAGTTCATGGCCGAAAACGATTTAGGGTCGAATAGGATCTTTGGCGATAATGAAATAAATCCAATATCCGGTCATCAGCACACAGGATGCGATGAGAATCAAGAGGAGGCGAAGATTCGATTTGTCCAAAGGAGTCATGGTCAGCGGTAGTCTGATACCAGTAGAATCAGTAAGAAAGGAAGGTAAAGGATCGAGCTTAAAAAAAGATTTCGGGCGGATGGCATCGTGGGCGCGTAAGCGAAGAGAGCCGCAAAGAAAGTGTATCCGAATCCCAAAAGAATCGCTCCCGCGCCATACAACCATCCCGCCGCCTCAAAGTAGACCGGGGCCAGCGAGACCGGCAGCAAAACGATACAGTAAAGCACGGAAACAAGGCCGGTGATTTTTCCGCTCTCATCGAAGCAGGGCAACATTCGAAAACCGGCCTTGCGATAATCTTCCCGATAGCGCCAAGCAATCGCCATAAAATGGGGAATTTGCCAGAGGAAGAGGATAGAAAAAAGAGCCCATCCTTCGAATTCAATTCTTCCCCGACCCGCACTGAAACCAATCAAAGGCGGAATCGCCCCCGGAATCGCCCCCACAAAGGTATTGAAAGAGGTCCACCTCTTCATCGGTGTGTAGACAAATAGATAAAGCGCCAAGGTGGCTGCTGCCAAAAAAGCAGCTGGGGCGTGCACCCCAAAATAAAGCGTGCCTAATCCCAGTCCGGCCATTCCGGCTCCGCCAAGGAGAGCCTCATCTGGACTAATCCGCCCGGCCGGAAGCGGGCGATCGGCCGTCCGCGGCATTTTTGCATCCAGATCCCTCTCCAGCCACTCATTCAGTGTCGCGGCCGCGGCCGCCACTAAGGAGGTTCCAAGGAGGGTAAAAAAGGTTCGCCAAGGCTCTAAATGACCCGCCGCTCCGCAGTACAGTCCGACAAGTGTCGTCAAGAGGACCAGCAGACTCAGACGCGCTTTGGCCAACTCCGACCAATCCTGCAGCCAAGCGCGAAATCCTCGCAACGACTCCCGCCCAGTCGTGATCGAAGGAGGCAATGAGTTCATCGGACGACTTCCCTTCTCTCGCTCAGACGCTTGGGAGAACGAAACACCCCTTTCCGCGGGAGCTCTTGGGTGGTTCTCCAAGACGACAGACCCAACAGCAAGCCGGTTAGCGTCAGCGCGGCTCCAATCAGGACATGGGCCGTCGCAATTTCGGGCAAGCGGCCTGTCCAAAGAATGCCCACACCCAGAATCACCTGGCAAAATGCTAGGAAAACCCAAAGTACCACCCCCCGTCTCCACCAAGAGGGCGTGGTCGTTGCCCGAACGCTCCAGATCGCCCCCCAGAATATTCCGACCGCCGCCAGAATTCCTAATGTCCGATGAATGACTTGGCAAAGAATGAGATGAGCCGAGGTTTGGGGCCAACCCAACTGAGCCCCACGATACTCATTGATCTTCGCCAGAACATCGGTTTGCCAAAAAGCTGGCATCCACTCTCCGTAAACTTTTGGAAAATCAGGAATCGACAAAAATCCCGGTCCCTCGTGTCGCATCAGTGCCCCGAGGATCGTTTGGCTAAACACCAGTGCCGTCATCGTCCAAACCATTCGCGTTCGGCTTTGGGCCATGTCATCCCCTCTTCCTGGACTCGCCCAGAAACGAGAGAGAACGAGCGCCAGACTGCCGGCGACCAGCAAGTAGCCCTGCGCCAAGCAACCGTGGCATAGTCCCAGGACCCAGGAGGCTTGGATCACTCTTTGGCCACCCAGCAACCCTTGGACCACCACCAGAATGGACGCACCGATCGCCAACCTCCGGGCCCATCCTTTGGGTTGGGTCAGAAAAACAATTGCGGTGACCGCCAAAGTGATCAGGCCGACACCCGACGCGACGAGCCGGTGGGAGTGTTCTAAAAAGATCCCGACGGAGCGAGTCATGGCAGACCACGGATACAGAAACATGTTCTGCCCAAAGGTGGCGGGCCAATCCGGCACCGCCATTCCCGCGACTTTGGTCGTGACCTGCCCTCCCAACGTGATCAGGAAAAGAATTGCCCCGACAAGGAAACAAGCCGCACGGTAGGGCGCCCGAGAGGGTCGGGTGTCCTGCATTAGCCAACCAACGCCGTCGTCCGTGGCTTCGTCGCGGGCGCATCCGGCGCATCCGGCTCGTTCTGCATGATGTAATCCCGTGGGTGACCCGGGACGCTGTAATCGTAGGCTCCGCGGTAGACGGTGGGAGTCACCGCGAAATTGCCGTGTCCCGGAGGCGAAGCGACGGTCCACTCCAAGGTGGTGGCATGCCATGGGTTTTTCCCAGCTGGTTTACCGTTCTTCAAGCTTCGGAAGAAGTTCCAGAAAAAAAGCAGCTGAGAAAACCCAAGGCCAATGGCCGCAAAGGTAATAAATTGATTGATCGGCTGTAGGCTGCGTAGGTGCTCGTAAGCCGTGGGATCAGCGATCCGACGCATCATTCCGCCCAATCCAACATTGTGCATCGGAAAGAAGCACAAGTTAAAGAAAACGAAAGTCAGGGCGAAGTGAATCTTTCCGAGCGTCTCGTCCAGCATTCGGCCAAACATTTTGGGATACCAAGTGTAAATTGAGGCAAAGACGGCAAAAATGCTTCCCCCGAAAAGTACGTAATGGAAATGCGCTACAATAAAGTAGGTGTGATGAACGAAGATGTTCACGGGGGTCGAGGCCATAAAGATTCCCGAGAATCCGCCGATGACAAACATGGCCACAAAGGCTAAGGCGTTGAGCATGGCGGTCGTGAAATGAATCGAGCCGCCCCAGAGTGTGCCTAGCCAGTTAAACGTTTTAATGGCCGAAGGAACCGCAATCACCATGGTGGAAACGCCGAAGGCCGCCGAAAGCACGAGGTTCATACCAGAAACAAACATGTGATGCCCCCAAACGATAAAACCGAGTAAACCGATGGCGATCATGGCAAAGACCATCGCCTTGTACCCAAAAACCGGCTTGCGGCTAAAAATGCTCAAAACATCGCTGGCCATACCCATGGCCGGCAAAATCATGATGTAGACCTCGGGATGACCAAAGAACCAAAACAAGTGCTGCCATAGGAGGGGCTGCCCACCTTGTGCAGGATTGAAGAAATTCGTCCCGAAATTGAGATCTAAAATCAGCATCGCCAGGGCCGCAGAGAGCACAGGGACGGCTAGAAGAAGAAGGAACGCGGTAATAAAAAGGGCCCAAACCGTTAGCGGAAGCCGAAAGAAACCCATCCCAGGTGCCCGCATATTGACGATGGTCGTGATGTAGTTAAAAGCACCCATGATCGATGCGAGCCCGTTCACAAAAATGCCCGCCGCCCAAAGCGTCTGTCCCATCTTTGTTCCGTTATAAGCTGCCACGCTGCTCAGCGGCGCATAGGCGGTCCATCCCCCGGCGGCCGCGCCACCCGCCACAAAAAAGCCCGCTAACATGATCACCCCAGAAGCCACATAAAACCAGTAGGAAAGCTCATTGATCAGCGGAAATGCCATGTCCCCCGTTCCGATTTTCAGAGGGATCAGGTAGTTGCCGAACGCCCCAATCAGCAAAGGCATCACGACCAGAAACACCATCACGGTGGCGTGCATGGTAAAGAGGGCATTATAAAACTGGGGATTGATGAAAGGCAGCGCGATCGGATTTCCCACATCCCCACTCGCCATCACTTGGGTTGAGGGATAGGCCAACTGCCACCTCATGAGGAGGGCCATTCCGCCCCCAATCAAAAGAAAGGCAAGCGAGGTAAAGAGATATTGGATTCCAATAATTTTATGGTCGAGAGACCAGATATACTTTTTCCAGCCCGTTGGCTCCTCATGCGCATGGCTATGGGTTTCGTGAACGTGGGTTGCCGCGAGGGTGCTCATAGTTGTATCTCCTATCGTTCAGCCACTGTCACCTGGGCTGTTGTTTTGGTTTCTTGTGCCGAGACTTTTACTGGAGCCTTACCCTTGGCCCATGCTTCATACTCGGCCACGGGAACAACGGAAAGTTTGCCAAACATTTTATAGTGTCCCTGGCCACACAACTGGTTACACGCCAGTTGGAAGTTTCCGGTAGCCTCTGCTTTGAGCCAGACAAAATCATACACTCTCCCGGGAACCATGTCTTGGTAGAGGCGGAATTCGGGGACATAAAAAGCGTGGATCACATCCTTGGAACCTAAATACAGCCGAATGGGCCGATCCACGGGAAAGACAACTTCATTGTAAGTCGTGAAATCATCTGCCCCCGCCGGGTCGGCGGGGTCAACGCCGAAAGGGTTTTCTTTGCCCACTTTCGAAGCAACCATGGTCGCTAATTTGCCGTCGGGCCCGGGATAACGAACATTCCATCCAAACTGCTCCCCCACCACCGCCACGGGGATGGCATCGGCTGGGGGCTGGCGGAGACGCATCTGGGTCCACTGCTCGTTTCCGTAAATCGCCAAGGCTAGGAAGATAAATACCGGAATCGTCGTCCACACGACTTCGAGTGTGTTATTGCCGTGACTATGAATAGCGGGAACTCCCGGACGGGCACGATATTTGACCAAGAAGTAGATCATGACCGAGAAAACGGCCACCGAGGTCACGCCCGTTAACCCCAAGATCACGTAAAAGATAAAGTCGATCTCGTGCCCAAACATATTCACGTTTCTGGGCAGCCACCAGACGCTCGTCTCGCGGATCTCGGCCTGGAGTGCCTGATGGACAAATACCAGAGGCAGCAGGACGGCCCAGAACCTAGTGCGGGTGGAAAATCTCATAGGGACCATTCTCCAATGGTTTTGACACATTTCAACTCCTACCCCTATTTTCTTGTCGCCGGACCCCAAGGTCGCTCGCGGAACCAAAAAATCAGAGGGAAAAAGGCTGTAAATAAAACTTATAGTGAAGCGGATAAGGTTAATACTTCTAATGCTTCCTTGATGAAGCCAAAATTCCCGCCATTTTTCTATTCGTGATACCGATGACCCTATTTTTGCTGTCTTTGAACTAAACACTCCATGGCCAACATTTTTCCCCGCTTTAGCAACTGGCTTCCGATCAAGATTCTCGTCTGTCTCACGATCATTGCTGCCAGCGTTGTCTCGGGCATGGCGTATTATTTTACCCCGAAATACACCCGAGTGGGATATCAACCGACCCAACCCGTGGCCTTTGATCACTCCCTTCACGTGAATCAGTTGGGCATGGATTGTCGCTACTGCCACACGGGGGTAGAAAAATCTTCCCATTCCAACGTCCCGGGAACCCAAACCTGCATGAACTGTCACACCCAGATCAAAGCCCAAAGCCCCAAACTCGCTGCCGTCCGCGAATCGTGGAAATCAGGCAACCCCGTTCCTTGGGTGCGAATTCACAAAGCGCCCGATTACGTTTACTTCAACCATGCCGTTCACGTGAATCGCGGGGTCAGCTGCGTCGCCTGTCACGGACATGTGAACCACATGGAAGTGGTCTACCACGCCAAACCGCACAGTATGGGATGGTGTCTCGAATGCCATCGTGCCCCCGAGAACCACCTTCGCCCTCTCGACCAAGTCACCAATCTTGACTGGGAACCACCCGCCGGCACCACCCAACGCGAGATCGGCGAAAAATTTGTCAAAGAGTGGAATGTGAAACCGCCCGTCAGCTGCAGCGGATGCCATCGTTGAAATTATGAAGCGCACCCTTCATCATCCCGATTCCAAGCCCCATGGTCGCACCTACTGGCGGAGCCTTGGCGAATACGCCAAGACCCCCGATTTTGAGGAGTGGCTGCACCGCGAATTCCCCGCCGGAGCCGCCGAGTGGGATCAGGATCCCCTCTCCCGTCGAAACTTTCTTCGCTTGATGGGCGCATCCCTCGCTTTGGCCGGTCTTAGTCTGTCCGGTTGTCGCCGACCCGAAGCCCACCTCGTTCCCTTTACCCAATCGCCCGAATGGGTTGTTCCTGGGAAAAAACTTTCCTTCGCCACCGCCCAACCCCGCCGACGCGGCGCTTTGCCTCTCCTCGCCACCACCTTTGATGGTCGCCCGATCAAGATGGAAGGAAATCCATTGCACCCAATGAGCCAAGGCGCCAGCGACAACTTTGCCCAAGCCTCCATCCTCGACCTCTACGACCCCGCCCGCCGCCAACACCTGACCCGAGGTGGAAAAAAAGTTCAGCCCGCTGATTGGGATGCCGAAATTTTGCGAATCCGCGAAGAAGCAAAATCCACTGCGGGTGCTTCTCTGGCCATTTTGGCCGATGAACCTCTCTCCCCCACTCGGGAACGCCTTCGCATGGAACTCCTCCGCCAATACCCCCAAGCCACTTGGGCGACCTACGAACCCCTCGCCCCAGGACGCGACCTCGAAGCCTGCTCCCTTGTCTTTGGAGATAACAGTGAGTTTCGTCCCAACCTCTCCGCCGCCTCGAGAATTCTCTCCGTCGATTGTGATTTTCTTGGATCCGAGGAGGGCGACCTCGCCGACACGCGCGGATTTTCTTCAGGTCGCCGAACCCGTAAACCCGGTGACTCCACCAACCGCCTCTACGTGGTCGAGCCTCGCTTCTCCCTCACCGGCACGATGGCCGACCATCGCTTGCGTCTACGCTCAAGCGCCGCCGGGGCATTTCTTCTGGAACTCGCCCGCCAAATTCGTGCGGCCAAACCCAGCGCCGAGCTCAACTCCCTCCTGAGCCAATCGCCCGACCTCGCTCTGCCCGAGGGCGTCGACCCCGCCTGGATTCGGGAGTGCGCCGCGGATCTCGTGGCCCATGGCAAGAACTCCCTCATCCTTACCGGTCGTCGCCTGCCCACGCCTCTCCAAGCCCTTGTCCTTTCTCTCAACAGTGCGCTTGGGTCGATCGGAACAACTCTTTTGGTTCAACCGCGTCGCACTACCCCGAGCAGCCATATCAACAGTCTGGCGGCAAAAATTCGCAGCGGATCGATCCAGACCTTGCTGATTTTAGGCGGCGACCCCGTCTACAACGCCCCCGCCGATCTCAACTGGCCCGCCTTACAATCTTCCGTTCCCAACACTTTGCACCTGTCCGCGATTCCGAATGCGACCTCCCAAGCCGCGAACTGGTCGATCCCCGGCACCCACTATCTAGAATCGTGGGGTGATGCCTTGGCGGCAGATGGTTCCTATCTCTGCATCCAACCTATGATTCAGCCTCTTTGGGCTGGAGAAAGTCAGATCGATCTTCTCTCCCGACTCTTGGGTCAACCCAAACCCATTGGACCTGCCCTCGTTCGGGAGACGTTTGCCCAGCGCTCGGCTCAGCCAGCCGACAAAATCGAACAAGCTTGGAGCGACTTTGTTCGGGAAGGCTTTCTTGCTAATTCCACGCCTGCACCCGCAACCAAAGCCGCCAATATGAGTGCGGTGGCCGGGCTCCTCTCCCAAATCGCCAGCTCTCCGACCGAAGATCCAACCTCCCTCGAGGCCATCTTTATGCAGTCGCCCGCGGTGGACGATGGTCGCTACGCCAACAATGGATGGATGCAGGAGTGGCCCGATCCCATGACCAAATTGACTTGGGACAACGCGATTTTGATCTCCTCGGAGACGGCCAAATCCCTGGGCTTAAAAAACGACATCATCAAGGGGATCCTCGTGGCCGATGTGGTCCAAGCCACTTTGGCCGGCCGCACCGTGGAGGCCCCGATTGTCATCGCGCCTGGGCACGCCAACTTCACCGTCAGCCTTCCCTTAGGGTATGGACAAGATGCTCTGGGACCCGTGGCCCAAGGGGCGGGATTTGATGCCTATCGTCTCCGAACATCCACGAACGACTACCAAGCCTTGGGCCTTGAGCTCAAACGGACAGGTCGCACGAGGGAACTGGCCGTTACCCAAGAACACCAAGTCATGGAAGGTCGGGATCTGGTTCGCGAGGCTTCGGTTCCAGAGTTCGAAAAAAATCCTGCCTGGGTCAAAACCGTTGGGATGGATGCGCACATTCCCAAAAATCAATCCTTCTATCCAAACCCCAAGATGGATGGCATGCACCAGTGGGCCATGGTGGTGGATCTCTCCACTTGCACAGGTTGCAACGCTTGTGTCACCGCTTGCACGGCGGAAAATAATATCCCGGTCGTGGGCAAGGATCAGGTCATGAAAGGTCGGGAAATGCACTGGATCCGGGTGGATCGATATTTCACGGGCGAACCCGAAACCCCCGAGTCTGTTTCCCAACCAATCGCTTGCATGCAGTGCGAGAATGCCCCCTGCGAAACGGTCTGCCCCGTCAACGCCACCGTGCACAACGACGAGGGTCTGAACGTCATGGCTTACAATCGGTGCATTGGCACCCGGTACTGCGCCAACAACTGTCCGTACAAAGTCCGACGCTTTAACTTTTTCGACTACAACCAACGCGCTATCGACAAACTGTATTGGGGACCTTTGGCGCCCAAGGGCACGGAGGAGACGATCAAACTCCAGAAGAACCCCAACGTCACGGTCCGAATGCGCGGGGTCATGGAAAAGTGTACCTTCTGCGTGCAAAGGATCGAGGACGCCAAGATTGCGGCCCGCGTCCGTGCTCGGGACTCGGACGATCTCAAGATTCCTCGGGGCACCCTCAAAACCGCTTGCCAGCAAGCTTGCCCCGCGGAGGCGATCGTCTTTGGCGATCTCCTGGACGAGTCATCCGAAGTCAGTCAACAACGCGCCCTGCCGCAGAACTACTCTCTCCTCGAATACTTGAATGTACGGCCTCGCCTCACCTACCTCGGAAGAATTCGGAATCCAAACCCCGCCATCCCAGGGGCACGAACCAGTTACGTCACTTCCCACGGCCACGAGGAAGGCCATGCGGAAACCCACGCGGAGCCAAAAAGCGACGCCTCCCCTCACAGTTCGGGAGGTCATCCATGAGAGCCGATAACGCCTCCGCTCAAGCCGCCTTCGCCAAGGCGGCCGATTATCTCGAGAGGCAACCTCTTGTCTCGAATCATCGTCCCCTTTCGTGGATCACCCAACACGTCTGCCAAATCGTGGAAGAGCGCGCTCCAAAGTGGTGGTGGATTCTCACGCTCGTCTTTGGGGGCATGGCCGCACTGACCCCCGCGATGCTGACCTATCTCGTCTCAACCGGCGTGGGGGTTTGGGGGCTGAACGTTCCGGTGTGCTGGGCGTGGGATATCACCAACTTCGTTTTCTGGATCGGCATCGGTCACGCCGGAACTCTCATTTCCGCCATTCTCTTTTTAACTCGGCAAAAGTGGCGGACTTCGATTAATCGGTCGGCCGAGGCGATGACTATTTTTGCCGTGATCTGTGCTGGAATCTTTCCCGCCTTCCACGTCGGCCGCGTCTGGATGGCCTGGTTCCTTGCCCCGATTCCCAATGCAAATGCCATCTGGCAAAATTTCCGTAGCCCCCTTCTTTGGGACGTTTTCGCCGTCTCGACTTATTTTACCGTCTCACTCATCTTCTGGTATCTCGGGCTCATCCCTGACCTCGCCTCTCTCCGCGATCGGGCCACTACCCGACTTCGTCAAATGGTCTATGGCTTATTGGCCCTGGGCTGGAGAGGCTCGAATCGTCACTGGACCCATTACGAAAAGGCTTACTTGATTCTTGCCGGAATTTCGACCCCGCTCGTTTTGTCGGTTCACAGTGTGGTCTCGTTCGATTTCGCTACCTCGATTGTCCCGGGCTGGCACACCACCATCTTCCCGCCCTACTTCGTTGCCGGCGCCATTTTCGGAGGATTTGCCATGGTGCTCACCCTTCTCATCCCCTTCCGCGAAATCTATAAACTCCACGATCTCGTGACCGATAAGCACATCGACAACATGTGCAAAATTATTCTCCTGACCGGCTCCCTGGTTGGCTACGCCTACTCGATGGAGTTCTTCATCGCCTGGTACAGCGGAAACCCATTTGAAATCTACGCCTTCACCAATCGCGCCTTTGGTCCATACTGGTGGGCGTACTGGGCCATGATCACCTGCAACGTCGCTGCCCCCCAGCTGTTCTGGTTTAAGTACTGTCGCCAAAATCCGTGGGTTGTTTTAGCCATCGTCATGTTCCCGAACACCGGAATGTGGTTCGAGCGTTTCGTTATCATCGTCACCTCCATCCATCGGGACTTTCTTCCATCCTCTTGGGGCTACTTCTCCCCCACTTGGGTCGATATCACTCTCTTCATTGGAACGATCGGCCTTTTTGTCTTTCTCTTTCTGCTCTTTGTCCGCTTCCTGCCCATCATCAATATGTTTGAGGTCAAGGGCATCACCCCGCAGGCCGACCCACACGATCCAATTCATCACGCGGAAGAGAAGCAGCCTAGCCTTGCCTCATCCAAAGAGGTTCACGCGTGAGCCGCTCCTCCTCATCTCTATTTGGATTGGGAGCTGAGTTTTCCTCCGCCAACGCTCTACTCGGGGCGGCCGAGAAAATCCATGCCAAAGGATTCCGCAAGTGGGACGTCTACTCGCCCTTCCCGATTCACGGGATGGACCACGCCATGGGTTTTAAACGCTCCCGCGTCTCTCTCTTCTCGTTGATCGGCGGATGCATCGGGCTCGCCACCGCTTTCTCTCTCATTTACTACACCTCCGCCCTCAACTACCCCCTCATTACCCAAGGAAAACCCTACTTTGCTCTAGAGCCATCCTTCCCCATCTTTTTTGAGCTCACGATTCTGATCACCGCTTTTGGCACGATCTTAGGTCTGCTTTTACTGACCCTTTTACCGCGCCTCCACCATCCTGTTTTTAATTGGGATCGGTTCCAACGGGCCACCGATGACGGATTTTTCCTGGTTCTGGAAGCACAAGATCCTCAGTTCCATTCCGACTCCTCCCGCAAGCTCCTCGAAGGAATCGGGGGAACGCACATTACCGAAATCTTCCAAGATCCGGAGGAGAGTCCCCACCCCGTTCGGGCGGAGGTTTCGACATGAGAGGTTTCATTCGTATCTTCTTGGCCATCTTTGGTGCCCTCGTCTTGGCGGTCGTTGCCATCGCCGGATTTCGAGGGGACTACACGCAACGTACCCCGATCGAAATCTTTCCTGACATGGACAGGCAGCCAAAGTACAAATCCCAAACCCCCTCTTCATTTTTTACCGAAGGAAGGGTGGATCGTATTCCACCATACGGCACGGTTCCATTTCACGTGGCCACGGACCAACCCTACCGTTTGACGGGAAAGATGGCCAATATGTGGGGCACGGGAATCCCCGTCACCGTTGACCAAAAGCTCCTCGCGCGCGGACAGGAGCGGTATCAGATCAATTGTCAGGTTTGTCACGGCACCACCGGAGCCGGCAATGGCATTACTTCCCAATACGGGCTAGTCGGTGCCGCCAGTTATCATCAAGATAAGTATCGCGAAATGGCCGACGGCGAGATTTTCAACACGATCACCCACGGCAAGGGTCAGATGGGCCCCTACCACCACATCGAGGTCAATGATCGCTGGGCTATTGTGGCCTACATTCGTGCCCTCCAGCTGGCGCAAAATGCTCCCGCCAGCCTCCTGCCTGCTGAAGTGGTCAAGGCAGGTAAATAAAATGAACCACTCTCCCTCACCCTTGCCCTCCGCTGAAAAACTTCGCTTGGAGAGCCTTGGTTCGCTCCCCGTTTTGTTCCCCACGGTTGGCATCCTCGGCCTTCTCTCCGCCTTTATCTGGGGACTCGCCAGCAACCCCATGCAACTGGCTTTCTCCTATCTTTTTGCCTTCACCGTCGGCTTTACCATTTGTGCTGGCGCCCTCTTTTGGACCCTCCTGCACCACGCCCTCGATGCCGACTGGTCGGTTTTAATGCGACGCATTCTGGAATCAATTGCCTCCTGCTTCCCCGTCCTGCTCCTGTTATTTCTTCCCATTGTCTTTCTCTTTTCCAAAGAGCTTTGGCACTGGATGACCACTGATCTCTCCACCGACCCGCTCCTCGCTTGGAAAAAGCCGTTCCTGAACGAGCCTTTCTTTTACCTTCGTTGCGCTTTCTACCTGATCTTTTTCTCAACGGCCGGTCTGCTCTACCGCCACCTTTCCATGCGCCAAGACTCGGATGGGGATCCTCGCATCACCCTTCGACTCCGCCATACCGCCTACGGCTTCATTCCACTCTTCGTCCTTTGTCTCACCTTTGCCGGATTCGATTGGCTCATGTCGCTCGATCATCACTGGTACTCCACCATGTGGGGCGTTTACCTCTTCGCCGGGTGTGCCCAATCCTCCATGGCGATTTTGATTCTGATTACGAACGGCCTCGTTCGCGCCGGTCACCTCAAAGGCCTCTTTACGGTCGAACATAATCACATCATGGGAATGCTTCTTTTCGCCTTTACCACTTTTTGGGGCTACATCTCATTCAGCCAATACTTCCTTCAATGGTATGCCAATATTCCCGAGGAGACCTGGTTCTTCGTCTACCGCAACACGGGCACTTGGTTTTGGTTCTCCATTTTCCTGGTCGTCGGTCACTTCTTTGTCCCATTTATTCTTCTTTTAACTCAGCCGGCCAAACGTACCAGCTGGAGACTATGCGCCACTGCCGTTTGGGTAGTGGCGATGCACTGTGTGGATATCTACTGGATCATCATGCCGAATCTTCAACTCCAAGAATCGCGTCACGCGGGACATGTGGCGGCGACGACAGGTTTTCACCCTCACCTTCTCGACCTGCTCACGCTGGTTGGAGTGTTAGGAATCTTGGGCCACACCATTCTTTGGATGTTGTCTCGGGGCTCCATCTTTCCCGCCCGTGACCCTCGCTTACGGGAAAGTTTAGCTGTCACCAACTGGTTATGAGCGAAACATCCACATCGATCAGCCAACGACGCCACCCTTACCTACCAGGGTTATGGCTTGCGGCCGGTTTCCTTGGATTAGCCAGTCTGGCTTTTCTGCTTCGTCCATTGGGGGTGACCTCAGACACGGTGACCGACTCCGCCGCCAAGGTGCGCTTGGAAAAAATCGCAAAACTCCGGACGGAGCAGGACAAACTAGCCGAATCGTTCGGCTGGGTTGATAAAGCCAAGGGGATCGGGCACATCCCGATTGCCCAAGCTATGGATCTAGTCATTCCTCAACTACGTACTGCTCAGCCCCGCCCCGCCTATCCCATTACTACCATCCAACTCTCTGCCATCACCGCCACCGGTGCCCCCCTTTATCCCGAGCTTCCGCCAGTTGACCCCAATTCGATTGCTGCCGCCATTCAAGCAGACGGCGGCGCCACCCCAAAATCACCAACACCCCCAACATCAAAAAAGCCATGACTTCCGCCTCTCCATCATTTTCCAAGGCCTCACCCTCCATCATGGTTCTTCTAGTCGGCTCGGTCTGCTGGGCGTTACTGGGCGCTGGTCTCCAAGTTCTCTCTACCCTCCAGCTTCTGATCCCGTCGCTGGCTTATCTCTTGCCCATTCCTTGGATCGGGTATGGCAGGCTGGCCCCTCTGACAAACTTTCTCTTCACCTACGGATGGATCATGCCGGGTTTCCTGGGAGTACTACTGATCCTGGTTCCCCGCATTTCGGGCATTCCCTTTCGCTACGGTCCCATCCTGACCAGTGCGGCGCTTCTTTGGCAATTAGCCGTTCTGGTTGGCCTATCCGAAATTCTGTGGAATGGGTCGACCGGGTTACTTTCCCTCCCATTTTCACGACCCGTCACCATTCTGTTCCTCATCTCCTTCCTTGTTCTTGGGACGGGTTTGACGCGGGGCTTGGGCCGGTCATGGAAAAGCGGACCTCTGCTTCCCCGCCTCTACCTCCTCGGTGCCCTTTTGGCTTTTCCTCTTGGACTCGGCACGGCCGAAATTCTGCTTCGCGGTGGCTTTGCCCCCGGTGCCCTGCAACTCATCATGCAGTACGTTTGGACCTCTTTTCTAACCCACTTGTGGTTGACCCCTCTGGCACTCGTGCTTCTGTTTCAACTTCTCCCCATCTTGACTGGTAAGCCGGTCGGCAGCCTCTCCCTTGGGCTGCTTTGCTGGGGTGCCACCATGACGCTGGGAGGATGGGTAGGAAATAGTCTGGCCAGTGATGGACCGATTCCCTCATGGCTGCAGAGTGCGGGTGTCGTCAGCACCCTTTTGCTAGGTGTGGCCGTTTGGGGCAATGGGACTCTACTTAAACCCCTGCTGGATGGGCAGTGGGAGGAGTGTCGTCGACAAGTCGCCCTTCGCTTTCTCGCTGTCGGTGCCTGGTCCTACTTTGCCTCGTACGCGTGGCTGGCCTTCCTTGCTCTACCTGGCGTGCGCCAAACCACTACCTTCACCATGGTCGGGCAGGCCACTCAGTCCCTCCTGATTTTCTCATTTTATGGAAACGTCATGGTGGGCGCATTATACGCCCTGCTTCCCGCTTCGCGCTCAATGGGATGGCCCAGTCATCCGCTTCTGACGATGCACTTCTGGTTGACCAACATGGGCATGGCTTTTGTCATTTCCTCCTACGCGCTTGCGGGCCTCTTCCAGGGTCTAGCCCTCAATGACCCAGGCGTCCCCATGTCCACCATCACCAGCTTCTTGCGCCCCTTTCTCTTCACGGTTCTTATCGGTCAGATTCTTTGGTGGATGGGGCAGCTCGCTTTTTCCACTCTTTTTTTCCCCAGCCTGCTCAAGTTATTTCCCTCAGTCGCACCCGCGGCCATTTTCCCCTCCGATTACGAATCGCCAACAAGTTCACTTGGGCAAGCCCATCCATAAGATGAAATCCACCCACGCCTTAATCGCGGTTTTTTCTGCCCTTCTTTTTGCTTGGGCAGGTCAGATCGCTTTAGGTTACTTTCAGGTCGGAAGATTGGAACCGATCCTCAATGAGGAAACCAACTACACCGAGCCCCCCGTACCCTCAGGCTTTGCTCAAACCGGCGCCCGCGTCTTTGCCTCGGAGGGATGTCTCGAGTGCCACTCTCTCTCCGTCCGCGGGCCGACTGGGTCGGCCGATTTGACCCGAGGGTGGGGCCCCCGCCGAACTGTACCTCGGGACTACCTGTTTCGAGAGCCCGCTTGGGTTGGGACATCACGCATTGGACCCGATCTATCGAACATCGGGATTCGGATGGCCGATCCAAATCAACTCATGCTGCATCTTTGGGATCCACGCCTTCGCAGCCCCAAATCGAACTGCCCCCCACATCCTTGGCTTTTTGATCGGAAGATCGCGGGACCAAAAATTGAAAAAGAAGCCCTGCCGATTCCGGCAAAAGATTGGAAACAGACCGTTCCGAGCTACAAGGCCAAGGCCTTGGTGGCCTACTTGCAATCGCTCCATGCCGACTACTCTCTACCTGAGGCCCCTATGAAATGAACCCATCCGATTTACCTTCAATCTCCCAAGCACCGGCCGAGCGCCATGCCCCGATCCCAAGTTGGCTTCTGGGTTTTGGCGTCATCCTTTCTTTTTGGGCGGGCGGCTATCTTTTCTTTTACAGTGGTGGCTTCCGGGGGGATGTGTACGACGCGGGACAAATCACTTGGGGGCCAGTCAATACGGGTCCGGTTGTCCCTCCCGATCCTAAGGTGATCGGCAAGCGTCTCTACACCGCCAACTGCGCCCAGTGCCATCAGGCGAACGGGCTAGGGCAGGCGGGCGTTTACCCTCCCTTGGCCGAGTCGGAGTGGGTCATCGGCTCAAAGAATCGTCTCATTGCTATTCTGCACAAAGGAATTGCGGGTGTGATTCACGTCAAAGGGAACGTTTACAACAACAACATGCCGGCTTGGGGGGATGGTGCCCCTATTCCATTAAAGGATGAGCAAATCGCCGCCATCCTTACTTATATCCGGAGCGATTGGGGAAACAACGCGGGACCAATCGCGGTGGAGGAGGTTGCCGCCAAAAGAAAAGAGTTCGCTGCTATGACCAGCACATGGACCGAAGCCGACCTCCTCGCTATCCCCGACGACTCCCAGACCCCACCCCCCGCCCCTCCCACCCCAACTCCCCAAAAATAGCCCCTGCCGCCTTCCGACTCAGAGCTATCTCTGAGTCAAATCCCGCATGACTCGGAGCTATCTCTGAGTCGGATATCTAAAATGTGGGACATTTTGTCACACTTCCCAGTGAATTTTCTCAATAAAACTTTTAACGAACCTTTTTCCAATTTCTCTAGTTATATCCTATATGTCAAAGCGCACCCGATTCTTTCTCCCCAACACGATCCTTCATATCTGTAACCGAGGCGCGATGGACTTTCAGCTATTCAAAGAGGAGGAGGACTATGCTCTTTGCGAAAAAACCTTATCGGACTCTATTCTTAAGTATCCCATTCGCTTGTACTCATACTGCATTATGCCCAACCATTGGCACTTACTGATCGATGGGGACGATCAAACCTCACTTAGTAGATGCATTCAGCACTTTTCTAGTTGTCATGCACGGAATTACAGACACAGACACGGAAGTACAGGGAAAGGCGCTGTTTATCAAAATCGATTTCGCGCTCATCCAGTCCAAAGAAATGAAGCATTCGCGCGAGTCGCTCACTATATCGAATATAACCCTGTCAAAGCAGGACTAAAGGTTAAGGCTCAAGAGTGGAGGTGGTGCAGTGCCTACCCATTAATTGGCAGTTACCTACCTGTCACGCCCTGGCCTATTCAAAAACCGTATGACTGGAATTCGATCTTAACGCAAGAAACCCAAGGAGAGTGGGTCGATCGAATCAACATAGCTCTTCGGCTTCAGCAGCCTTTAGGTGACCTTGCCTGGGTTCGTGAACTTAATGCACTATCAGAAACTAAGAACCAAACTAACACCGACTCAGAGCTCCCCCTGAGCTGAAAATACTGCGCTACTGCGTTGGCCGAATAAGGCTTTGGAAATCAGGTTCCGCTTGAATCTGCTGAAACATGGGCTCGGTCAATATTTTCTCCCGCATCGGCAAGCCGCCCAACCGAACCGCCTCTTTCATCATCCGATAAAACTCTGCCCGATTCCCTGCTGCCATATAAAACTTTGCCAAACCTAGCTTAAGATCTGGATCCTCGGGTGACACTTTCTCCAGCCTCTTGCCATACTCCAAAGCCTCGGGAACTCGATTCTGGATCGCATAATAGTTGACCACGTCACGTAAAACTTCCGCATTCGTCGGAAAAAGATTCGCCCCTTGTGCCACCAAAGAGTCGGCCATGGCCAGATTTCCCTCCTCTGAGTATTTACCCAACAATTGCTGAAACAACTTCGTATCCTTGGTGGTCTGCCACTGTGCTACCAAAGCGGAAATCTCCTTCCCCAGTGCAATCCTTCGCTCGCAATTCCCCAACAGCATCGCCAGCAATCCATTATTCGGATCGGCTTTGGCCGCACGCTCTAAAATATCCCGAAGTTCGGGCGCTCTTTTCTGCTGCAGCAAAAGATCGGTAAAGTTACTAAGGGTCTCAGTATTCCCCGGCCACAACTCTAACGCTTGTCGATAGGCCTTCTCCGCTGCCTCAGGCATCTTACGCCACTTATAAATGTTTCCTCCCGTGTTTCGCAATTTTGAGAACGAGCGCTGCGCATCAATATCATCCTCAAATCGAGGGTCACTCTTTAAGTGATCGATATATTCCCTCCAATACATCATGTCCCCCTCCACCTGCTCTGCACTCAAAACAGGGACGGGATCTTTCTTGATCTCGTAACACAGTCCATGGGGAACGGCGTTCGGGTAAGACCACTCCATGGGAAAGCTCTCCTCCACAAAAAAGCGCCGCTGATCCTTGTTCCGCTGCCAGATCCACTCCCCCACCATAGAATTTAAGACCGTCGGATCCGCATTAGGATCAGGTGCAGTCCCATCCTTCTGCCTTCGCTCTATCGCCGCCTGATAGATCGCCATGATATCTTCCTGCCTCGGCAAAACCAAAGGCGCTTTGGGAAAATGCTTGTCCCGGCCCAGCCACTTATCCACCCAACCACGAGGCGCCGGTCGTTCCGTAGAATAGTGATTCCGTATGTACTGATTGTAAAATGCATCCGCTAAAGCGTTTTGCGTAATGATATAAAGATCCCTCCGGTCGAAGTTTGGATCTCGTTTGTGCGAAGCTTTTTCAAAGCTTTCCGAGAGAATCATATAGGTCGGAACAAAGCGCCCCGGATCGGTTCCTCCATAAACAAAGCTATCTTTCGGAAGGTCGGCCAACATATCCCGCCCATACATCCAGCCGAACCAGTGATCCCTCTGACTGCAAAAAGTCAGATTCTGTCGAAAGCAAAAGGCCGCAATGCCAATGGCCAAGAGAGCAGCCGCACCAATCGCCAATGGAGATCCCTTCAGCCACCGCTCCACCACCAGCCCTGAACCCAAACCCGCCAGCAAAACGAAAAAGGCATGGGAAAATCCTAGATACGGCATGTAGAGCAACCACGCCGCCTCGTCCGCTCCCGCTTGATCGAAAGCGGGCTGTAGAAACCCGGCCAGCAAAAATCCAAAAGCGGCTACCTGAATCCACGACCGTATCGCTGGCGCCAATGCTCCGAGAAACGCCACCGCGGCCACCAGCGACAAAACGGCGATCGGACTAAAGTTTGAAACAATCTTTCTCCAATACAATTGGGAAAATTTGCCCAAAGTCTCCCGAAAGGATGGGGGGGTCGGCGACCCAGGAGGAGGTGTCGGTGGCGTCAAAAGCTCAGGTGGGGTTGCCCCCATCGCTTTGCCGACTGTTTTTAAAAGCTGATCGGATAGTTTTCCCGAATATTGGCTTCGGTTGATCGAATAGAAAAAACCCTCCTTCGTGCTGGCAAATCCCCAATTCATCGGCGGATTTGTCTGAGACGCCAACGGCATGTAAGCGTAGGGCGAGAGCCCAACCAGAACACCCAAGAGCACCAAAAGCCCCGTCCTCCAGTGAATCAACTTGCGCTTCACCACCAACCAAATCAGTAACCCGACCCCAACACAGTAGAGAAAACGCACCGAGGCATGCCACGTCGGCTGCTCCCCCGAAATACTCCCGAACCCCCAATAAACTAAAGCAGCCGCACAACTCAGATAAAGTAGCCCCTCCGCCAATAAATCTCTCCGTCGTAAAAGCAGAACCAGCAAAGGAAGAGGCGCCAAAGCAATCATCAGGTGATGATTGCTCATCCCGAGCGAGAAAAAGAAGGCCGACCATGCCAGTCCGTTCGTCCACTGCGGCTCCCTGACCCACCGATAAAGGACCCAGACATAAAGCATCACCACCAAAACGTGAAGACCATACACCTCCGCAATCACCGCTTGGGACCACATGGAAACGCTAAAGGCCAAAGCCGCCGCCCATCCCACGGAGAGAATTTGCGCAACCCGATCTCTCACCCCAGCCCAACGCAAGGAATTACATAAAATGAGGCCAACAATTCCGACGGCCAGCGCGGTGGCAAATCCTGAGAAAAGATTTACCTCCCACGCCCCATTCCCAATGGGCAGGAGCCGAAATAGATTCGCCCCGATAGTCCAAAGCGGATAGCCAGTCGGATGCGGTACGCCCACATGAACTGCCGCAGTCAAGAACTCACCTGAATCCAGCAGCCCGACATTCGGTTGCGCCGTATAAAAATAGACGGCTTGGGACAGTGCTCCAGCCAAACCAGCCGCGATCCAATCAGCCCGCCCAAATGGCCAGAACCAACGCAACTTCTTGGACAACACTTCACTCATGGGAAAATCCTCTTCACCGCCAGTTGCAACACGCGACCAGCCGCTTCTAGCGCAATCGAGGTGGACATTTTCGAGCTGCCTTGTCGCCTCTCCGTAAAAATGATCGGCAACTCCCGCACCTGAAAGCCTTTTTGCCAGGCAAAGAAGTGCAGCTCCACCTGAAAGCCATACCCTTGGGAGGTGAATTGATTCCAGTCTAACCCCTCCAGAACATGTCGTCGGATCGCCTTGAAACCGCTGGTTGGATCGGTCATCGGCAAGCCCGTTAATAGTCTGGCGTACCAGCCCCCAAAGGTGCTGACCCATAAACGGCTTTGCGGCCAATTCAGAATCCGAATTCCATTTAAGTACCTTGACCCCACCGCCATGTCCGCCCCTTCATCCAAAGCCGCTATCAGGCGGGGTACATCGGCCGGATCGTGCGAAAGATCCGCGTCCATCTCCACCACGGCATCATAGCCCCGCTGCAGTGCCCACTGGAAGCCCTCTCGGTAAGCCGAACCTAAACCCGCCTTCCCTGGACGCTCTAAAATATAAATTTTTGCACCCAAGCTTGCTGCCTGTTTCACTTTACCCGCTGTCCCATCTGGAGATCCATCATCCACCACCAAAATATCTGCCCGAGGCGCTTTTTCCTGAACTTCGGCCAACGCGTGCAGGATCATCTCCGCCTCATTATAAGTCGGAAAAATAATGAGAAATTTTTGTATCTTCGAATGCGAGCCTTGCCTTTTTGACTCCCCCTTCCTACTGATCGCGTTTGCCGGCATGGATTCAAAATCGAGTTCGCTTCCATCCCACCACCTTTTCCAATTTCGTGGGGCAGGGGCAAACTGCAAATAACCCGCACCTCCCAAAGTCACCACCCAACCCACCAAACCGATCGACAAAACTGCCGAAACCCAGAAAGGTGGTTCGAAAGATAACCTGGCTTCCCTTGCCCCGGGGGGAACCCGAAATCCCTGCAGGGCCAACGAGATCCTGTTCATTTCCGCGGATTGACCATCAATCCTGACTTTCCAGTCGGAATGCCAAGCTTGGGTTAGGGCAACCCAGTAGGGCTCCGCGGGCAGGGAAAGGCGGATCGTATGAGAGTTCTCGCGCCGATATGAACCGCTACCGAGGATACGAAAAGGCTCACCCTCTCGGTCCCGAAATGCGTTCACTAGCTCCACCTCACCGTTTTGCGGATTCATGATCCCAGCTAAGGCTGGGTCACTCATTTCCACGCCAGAACACTCAACCGGCAAAAAATAGAGACGGATCAACCCCAAATCCGCCGCGGCAAAAGAATAGCTGTCCTTCGGAATTGAAACGTAGTTTCTCGCTAGAAAAGCGGGCGCCAGGGTATTGGGGTTTTCCAGCACCGTGAAAAACTCATTTTCGTAAACTACGGGAAACTGTTGTCGGAAAGCGGTCTGAATCTGCTCGGGAGTATCGACATCTTTTCGATCCAGCAGAATGTAGCGCACTCCTTGTATACTTAAGGAAATCTTCATCAGATCAGCGGATGCCCCGCCCCCATCTTGCAGGGCCCTCATACCCTTCGACATGAAATAGGCTTGGAAAGCCTCGGTCGAGAGTGGTCGACCCGTCAATTGAGGCAACTGCAGATAAAAATAGCGGCCGGAAAGCGGCAAGATAGCGCCTGGTTTGGGTTGGCTTTTGAGAAACTGTGCGCTCTGGCGAAATCCCTCGTAGGTGCCCGTCTCGAGTCGAGTTTGGAAAAATTTGGCGTAGTAGGGAGCGAAATCAATCGCCGCCAGAACAAGGGCCAGCAGAGGAAGCCAGGCTCGGCTCTTCCCCGGACAAAGTCGGGCTACCGCCAGGCCCCCCACTGCGCCGAGGCAAAAAGATCCACCCACTTGCCAAAATGACCATGGGGCGCGAACGGTTCCAATTAACGGCAACAATTCAAACAACTCAAAGCCGGGAATCAACATGTAGATGGCCAGTCCAATGGTAAAGGTGGGCCACCGCCACCGTCCCTCCGGCCAGATCACCGCGAGCACGGCAATCGGACCCAGAGCGGCGATCCAAAAGAATGGCAGAACCCAATCCTGCAGACCTTGGGCGGATTTAAGGAATTCGCCGACCCCCCCTAACCCGCTTCTTGGTCCCAAGCTGAACCAGTGAACCATGAGAAGAAGACCGAGGAAAATTCGTATGGAGGCATCCAGCGGGGATGGGGAGCCGCGCCGCCGCATTTCCACTGCCAAGGCGACCGCCACGACAAGAACTGCGCCGAGGTAAAAACCCCCATCTTCGACCGTAAAGTTGCCCGGCATGCCTTGGAGCAAGAGTCCTCCCCGATCAAACCAGGAGAGCGGAGCTTTAATCGAGAAGCTGGATTGCCAGCCAAGGAGTGGATCGGTGCTAAAAAGGGTCATCTGACCTGCTTCCCGAAGACCAGGAAGCTGGGGAAGAACCCCAATCAAAAGCCAAACCCCGACCGCCGTGAGACATCCTTTGATCAGTGGCATGGTTTTCGAGCGGTACTGAAAGTGCAGCCAAATGGCTAGACCCAAGGCGATTGGACCAAAAACAGCCGCAATTTTATTGAAGGTAAGACTCATCGCGGCAGTGGATATGGCTAAGACAAAAATACCCCGTCCCGAGCCTCGGGTGGCTATTTCCAGCAAAGCCCATCCGATGAGGGGTGGGTACGGCATGCAGAAAACCACAGGCATGTGCTCGTTACCGGTTAATCGCAGAGCCGCCTGCGGGCCTAACGCATACAGAAAGGCTGAGATCCAACCCGCACGATCATCCCCCGTCAGCCTCTTGATGAAAGCGGCCATGAACAACCCAGAGAGGAGAAGAGCTATAAATCCAATAATTTTACCGCCCAGCACTGGATCCCCAAAGATTTCACCGAGCCACATCCAAAACATCGTCAGGGCTGTTCCCGCCAAGGGGGCGGTCGGGGCTCCTCCAAGATAGTTGGGCGACCACCACGCGAACCCTTTATTTTCCCAAATCAAATTGGCCAGATCCTTGGCTTTGGCGTAGTTGGCTAAAAGCTCTTGGTTAGAGGGGCCTGCCCCCAACCAACCCGTAAATAAAACGCCCAAGACAGCGAAAAAGATGCAAGCCTCCGCGGAGAGGTTAAAGTTCTTGGAACCCTTGGCCATGAAAGGGTTATAGTAGTGAAGTTGTTAAGATGAACAAGCCAAGGAAAACTCCCAAAGAATCAACTGTTCGTCCGCAAAAACGATTCCGTCGTAAGTTCTTCGTTAGGGTCGCTACGGGAGTAGTCGTCCTTGCCTGGGCATCTCTTTACTTACCCAACCTCGGCACAACGCCACGATGGTACGGAGACGAGACAATTACACTGAGTTGCGGACAGGACTTAGTCCACGGTGTTTTCGCGAATCGGGCCACATGGAATACCTACATGAATCCGCAGTTTTGCTATCAACCTGGGTACGTTTTTCTAGTGGGACTCGCCTCAACGGTAAGCCATCAGAACATTGCCTGGCCGCGCTTTCTCAACGCGCTATGCGCACTGGGAATCGCTTTAGTCGCTCTTCAGATTCTAGGAAGACGTTTTGGGCTCCTCACCACTTTATCCATCGGCTTGCTTTTCTTAACTTATGAACAAAGCGTAATTCATTTTCGCTGGGTCTACGCGCATAACGCAGTGGCCTTAGGATTATTCATCTGCTTCTGCTTCCAAGCGATTCCAGCGCGAAGAGGCAGAGGTTGGTTGTCTGGCATTGGGCTCGCTATTGCGGCGGTTTCCCATCCTTTGGCTTTACAAGGTGGATTTGCTGCGTTTCTCAACCGCTGGAATCAACCCAGGACATGGCTTCCCCTTTATCTTCCGCCCCTCGCCGTAGGAATACTTTCGTTAAGCCCCATCTTTCTCTGGAAACCAGACTGGCTCATTCATGATATATTCGAACTGAAAGAGTTTTATGGTTCTTTCACCCAAGATCTCGGCGCTGGTTGGCAGTGGCCGATTAACTTTTGGAACTTTTTCACCCATGATTGGTTTCATATCCTGGCGCTGGCTTCTGCCCTTTTTTGCCTTTTTTCTCGGTTTCGACCTATTGCCTTAGCCTCCATACTCGTAGCAGCCCTCCTCACTCGCAATCGACAGAACCTCCCTGTGTTTTACTATCAGGCAGTTGTTATCCTACCCTTGCTAGCTGCAGGGATTGGTTATGCCATCGCTCGGTTGTCAAAAGTCCTTCCTTGGCCAAAACATATTTCGCGATGGTTAGCCTTCGTTCTTCCGGCACTGCTAATTTGCTTAGTTCTCCCAAAGGTTTGCACTTCGAGCCTTATTTCACGGAATGATCCATGGGTGGTTCACTCCATCACCGACATCAAAGAAGCCGCAGATTGGGTAAATCAACACACCCAACCTGAAGATCTTGTTATTTGTCATTGGAATATTGGATGGTTGCTTCAATCCCAGAATGCAGATCCCCTGATGTGCGTTGGATGGGAAGGCATTCCGACCTTTACCTATGAGAATGGAATCTCAAGGGAACGTTTTCGATACAGTGCTGACCAAAAGCGAGCTAAGTTTTTAGTTATTTGTGAAATCGACCGGATTTGGACCTTTGGACAACCAAACGTGAATCAGATCTTCAACGACCAAAGTTTCCTCTCATGGACCCCAGTATATCAAAATTCAAATTGTCTTGTCCTTGGACGTAGGATCACGCCTTAAACTCCTGTTTCAAGAACAAGGGCAGCCTGAATCCACAGATCTCGAAAACCGTAGTCGTAAGATCTTATCCTCCACGGGGTCCGACCGATAATTTCACGCGCTTCATTTTGAGAGAAAAGCAGACTAGGCTCAGGTGGATGAAGTGGTTCCGACCAACCCATCAACTTCCTTATCCATGAAATAATCCGAAGAACAAAGACGGAAGGAGCAAACCGATGAGGCCAGAAAATAACCGCCTTGCCACCGACTTTCACACTGGAATGCATAGAAATAAGGATTTTAATGATATCAGGATGGGAAAAGTGCTCGACAAGTCCTAACGAGTAAACGCCGTCAGCACCGTTCCCGACTGGACCTTCCAATATATTACCCAGACGAGTCTTGGCTTGGGGATAATGATGCCGATATAAGGCAAGCGCTTCTGGCGAGATATCCACTCCTGTTATTTGAAAATCAGAGAAACTTTTTTCATCCACCTCACCACCCCCACATCCCACATGGACGAGGTCTGCTCCAAGAGGAAACTCACTTTTCAAAATCGCATGCAGGCGGTTCACAATAAATAGCCTTCGGTAAATCGATGCTAAAACTGCATACCAGTGCCGTCCCTTGACGTGCCGGGCTCTCCAGTAGCGGTCCCACCCACTGGCATTATTCGGCATCGCAACCACGGAGCCACGACGCAAAGATATCTCGAAGAGCATAAGCAAGCTGCGAAATGCCTGCCGCATATTCAACTTGGATTCACCGTAAACACGTTTGGGTAAGTGAATCGAAACCTCTTCGCAGGGAACTCCGGCATGATGAAGGACAGCCAGACTTTCGAAGAAAAAGGAATACCCAGAGGATGTAACTTGGTCCCATAGGTTCTGCGGAATCATCTTGATCCGATACAAACGAAAAGCTCCTGTAGCATCCATTGGCAAACCAAGTAAGCGATGGGTGAGGAAATGGCCGAGATGCGTCAGGAGTCTTCTTTTTAAATTCCAGTCCTCTAATGATTTTTTGTGGAGAAACCGAGAGCCCACAATTATCGGAGCAGTAAGCTTGGTTGAAAAGAGCCTCGAGATATCTTCCGGCTGGTGTGAAAAATCACAATCCATTGTTACCAAAGACTCATACCCCTTATTGTAGGCATATCTCAGAATGTCCCGGTGTGCCGATCCTATCCCCATGCAAGGACCTCGATGGATCACTCGGATAGACGGATGCTCTCTAGCTAGAGAATCCAAAAGTTCACCAGTGCTATCCGTCGATTGGTCGTCGATAAAGAGAATATCAGCCGCCAAAGGAATCTTAAGAAGTCTCTCCACCATTAACGGAACATTCTTTGCCTCGTTCAAGGTTGGAATCCCTATAAGAACCTGGTTCAAAGGAGCTCTCCGCTATCAGCGACAAGCTGCCGGCCCAGATCAGGAAGATGCGTTTTAATGCAATTGCCTATTGCTGAATGCAACTTAGAGGCATCACCACAGAAACGACGCTTTGGCTTAGTCAGAATATCATTCCTTGTAAGGATGTGTTGTCTCCAATCCAGACCCACCGCTCGAAATACGGACTCAGCAAATTCCGCTACAGTATGCTCGGTCCCTGTCGCCAAGACGTATTCCCCACCCTCTTCTAACTCTAAAATGGAGGTCATAGCCCGAGTGTACTCAGGAGCGTATCCCCAATCGGAAGTGGCGGACAAGTCGCCTAGGGTAATCTTATAAGAAGAATCCTTTTTTGCCTCAAACGCGGCGGAGAGCAGTTTGCGTGAAAGAAAACCATTGGACCGGTAGATTGATTCATGAGGAAAAAGAATCGCATGCGAAACAAATAGACCATATTTCACGCGAGCATCCATACTGACCCGCATCCCCGCAACCTTACTCTCCCCATAAACACAGTCGGGCTGAAGAGGAGTGGTTTCATTTTGTGGGTAGACTGAAGCATTTCCAAATATATGAGCTGAGGAAGCGTATAGGAGCCGTGTTTTTGGTGTCTTCGCAAGGCAACTTTCCACGACGTTTTGCCATCCTTGGCAATGAACCCGAAAGGAATCCTCTCGTTCTTTCGCTAGGTCGGTAACTACAGCTTCACTAGAACGGTGTGAAGCTGCCAAATAATAAACCCTATCTGGCTTTTCCCCTGAAAGAAGGTTTGTTAAGGCTTCCTTATGCAAGGGATTGCATGGGTCAGTTTTACCCACCCCTAAGACCGAATGCCTCGCTGCTCGAAGTTGCTGACATAAAATGATTCCATCTTGGCCATTTGCACCAAAAACAATAACTTTCATTATGCAGTCACGATCTCAATCTCTGGCATAGGAAAAATCATCCTTCCGCCACGAGCTAAATAAGGGGCTTCTTTCCTTAAGATAAAATCGCGAAAATGCCACGGAAGAACGAGATAGTAGTCGGGGTTGCGTTTCTTTCCCTCTTCCTCAGAAAGAATGGGTATTCCACAACCAGGGGTAAACCGCCCATGTTTCGCAGGATTTACATCGACGACCGCTTCAATCTCGTTTGGCCCGAATCCGCAAAACTGCAGAATCACATTTCCCTTTGTCGAAGCTCCATAGGCAAGAATCCGCTTCCCATCATTTCGAAGAGAAAGAATGAGTCTTCGAAGAGACTCGCGGTGGTGAAATACTCGCTCGGCAAAAGCAAGAAATGGCGCTGACGTCCCAAGCCCCATTCGCTCCTCTTCCGCAAGAAGCCAATCGATAATTTTCGCTTCTTGTGGATAGGAGGATTTTCCTTTTACCGCGGTTACCGCAAAACTCCCCCCGTTCGTAGAGTTCATCAGAACCTCCACAGGCAATAAACCGGCATGATTCAGAAGTTCGAGAACGGGTTTTAATGAATAGTATTCCAAATGTTCATGACAAATTGTGTCGTAAGAATTCTGCCGAAGCATCGTTGGCATGTACGACTGTTCAAAATGCCATATCCCCCCATCAGGCAACAAACTAGCGATTTCACTCACAAATCCTGATGGATCTTCGAGATCGTAAAACATAGCTACAGATGTAATTAACTTCGGGCGAACTTTCGCTGTAGCCTTCTCAAACTCTCTGGCAGAAAAGAATTTAGGGATCAGCTGGATACCATCAGTGTAATAGGACCGAAAC
>CAMCFB010000015.1 GCA_945874125.1 Verrucomicrobia subdivision 6 bacterium
GGAGCGGGGGAACGGAGCGGGGGGATCTTCTTACTTTCCCGGGAAAGTAGGAGGATCGGGGAGAGGGGTAGGGGGTGATGGTGAGGGGGAGAGTGGCAGTGGCGGGGGAGGATGGGGAGGAGGAGATGCCGAGACGGCGGAGTGTGGGCACCGTTTCCTTGAGCAGTTTGGGTTGGTTGACCCGAAGGTTGAGGGAAGGCATCAATCGAGATTAGCCTAGGTCAGGGGGGTTGCTCAACTCGAAGCGCTTTGGTAGCGGCGAAGTCCGATTCGAAAAAAGAGGGAGGCAAAGATAGCGGCGGTTAGGCAGGTGAGCAGAAAAAGGAGGATGGGGCCGATTTGGAAACCGTGCAGGAGGGTGGCCGCGGGGATGTTGGCCACGAGGAGAAGGGGGAGAGCGAAGGTAAAGAAGATGCGAAACCAGCCGGTGGCGGCTTCGCGGGGGAGTCGGGCAACCTGAAAGATGCTGTAGTAGCCCAGCAGAACCGATTCGGCCTGCACGATCCAGAAGGTGAGTGAGACGAGGGCGAGGAGCAGAGCGTAGTGAGTGAGAAGACCCGCCACGATGAGAAGACCGTAGAGGAGGATGGAGGGGAGAGAGGGGGTGATGTGCAGTTCTTGCAGAGCGAAGACCACCACGACGATGGCGATGAGGGCGTTGGCCAGCGGACCGATTTCCAGTTGCGAGGTGCTGATAAGGAATTGGGGTGGGGCGGGTTTGAGAAGAACGAAATCGAGTTTTCCGTCGCGGACCAGCTCCGGGAGTTTGACCAGGCCGGGCATCAAGAAGGCGGTGAAAATTTGTTGGATGAGCTGGTTGGTGGCCACGAGGACAATCATTTGGGGGCGGCTCCACCCGGCGATGGAATCGACGTGCTGGTAAACAACATCGACAAAAGCAAGTTGCAGAACGAACCAGGACAGTTCCACGATCACCCAAACGAAAAAATTTGCGCGAAAGGCGAGCTCGCGCGTGGCGGCATACCGGAGTTGGATCAGCCACAAGCGGAGAAGATGAAAGAACGGTCTCATTTCATCCGCCGGCGGCGGTGTATTTGCGCAGGCCGGCTTGCCAAAGGGAATGGGCGAGGAGGATGAAAAAGAGTGCCCAGCCGGATTGCATGGTGATGCCAAAAAGCCAAGCGGAGTGGGAAATGGACCCACAGAGCGTGGCGGCGGGAAACCAGTACTCGTAAGCGAAGGGCAAGAGTTGGGCGAATTGAAAGAGAGTAGGGGGGAGAAGATCGAGGGGAAAAACGTGGCCACCGGCCAAAAATTCGAGGGAGTAGACGAGAAAGATGAGGGCACTGATATCGAGGAGCCAGAAGGAGGTGAGGGAGAGGCAGAGAGTGAGGCTGAATTGGAGCAGAGCCGAGCCGAGGAGGGCGGGGATTCCGCGGGCGAGGTCGAGGGAACCGAGCTGCAGTGGAATGACGCGGGAGAGCAGAAAAAAGGAGAGGGCGAGCGGGATGAGGGCGGCGACAAGGTAGGCGCAGCGCCCCGACAGAAAAAGGGCGCCCCGATAAAGTCCGTAGGGGAGGGGACGAAGAAGGATGGAGTTGAGCGTGCCTTCGCGAATCTCGCGGGAGATTTGAAAATCGTCATCGGCGGGCGAGCTGACCGATTCCACCACCAAAAGAACGGCGTAGTAGGTGAGGAGACTGGCCAAGGTGTAGGGCCCGACGGTTTCTTTGCCGTGGAAGACGGCGCTCCAAAAAACCCAAGAGACCAGGAGCGGCATGGCACTGAAAAGGGCGCGGAGGAGGTAGTTCCAGCGGTAGGCCAATTGCCGTTGGAGGCCGATGGAGAAAACGGTGGGCAGAGCGGTGAGGGATGGGATCACGAACGGCGACGCAGGTGGGTGGGAAGGATGCCCAACTCCGCCCGATATTTGGAAATGGTTCGGCGCGCGACAGGAATGCCGCGTTCCCGGAGCATCTCCTCCAGAGCGGCATCGGAGTAGGGCTTTTCGGCAGACTCACGGCCGACGATCTCGGCCAAAAGTTGTTTCGCTTGCGTGTTGGCGACGGCTGGCCCCGCGTCCTTTTGCCCGCCGAGGGCGGTGGCAAAGAAGTAGCGCAACGGAACCGTGCCGTGGGGAGTGCGCACATATTTGTTGGCGACGGCGCGGCCAACGGTGGTTTCGTGGACTCCGATGGTTTGGGCTACTTCGCTCATGGTCAGGGGGTGAAGAGCGGAGGGACCGTCCGAAAAGTAGTCGGCTTGGCGGAGGGCGATGACTTCGAGAAGTTTTTGCAAAGTCTCTTGGCGTCGCTCGAGGGAGTGGAGAAGAAAACGGGCGGAGCGGATTCGCTCCTTCAGGTACGAGCGGGTGTGTTCGTCGGCGGATTCGTGGCCGAGCAGATCTTTGTAGGTGTCGCTGATGCGAAGGCGGGGAAGAAGATCTCCTTCGATCTGGGGAACCCAGCGGTGGCCGTCCTGGACAAAGGTGGCTTCCGGCCGGACGACGAGATCGGGTCGATCGGGGGCGAAGGCGGAGCCGGGTCGAGGGGAGAGTCGCGCGATGGCTTCGGCGGCGGATTGAACCGACTCGAGAGGGGCGGAGGTGGCGGTGGCGATTTCGGCAAATTTTCGTTTCCCGAGAAGGTCAAAGTGATGGCGAACGATTTGAGCCTTGAGGGTGTCCTCTTGCCCTTGAGATTGGAGTTGGAGAAGGAGGGCTTCCGGCAGGGTCCGGGCGGCGATGCCTGGTGGGTGAAAGGATTGGACGAGAGCGAGGGCTTGGTCGACCTGAGCAGGAGTGGTGTGGGTGGCGGTGGCAATTTCGGCGAGGTCGGCTCGCAGGAATCCATCCTCGTCGAGGTTGCCGATGATTTCGGAGGCAGCGGCCTGGATGGCGGGTTCGACTTGGGTGAGGGTGAGTTGGGAGGAAAGGTGATCGGCGAGGGATTCGGGGTGGACGCGGGATTCGACGAAGGCTTGGCGGGGGTCGAGCCGGGGCCGATCGACCCGAGAGGTGTGGACGGGCCAATCGGAGTCGCGGGTCGAGAAGTGGGAGTCTTCTTCTTCCTCCGGGGGGAGCTCGGCGGTTTCGGCGGGGCGCAGCTCTTCTTCCAGGACGGGGTTGGTTTGCAGTTCAGTTTGGAGGAGATTTTCAAGTTCGAGCGCGGGGGTTTGGAGAAGTTGGAGCGATTGCTGGATCTGGGGGGAGATCGAGACCGTTTGGCGCAGGCTGGGCTGGAGAGACAAAGACATAGGGGGATTTTTAGATTGGGCTTTCTCTGAAAAAAGGCAAAAGGTGATATGGGCAAAGTGATTTTGACGGTGTTGGGCAGTGGGAGTCGAGGGAACTCCCTGCACTTGGAGCACGCGGGGCGGGCGATCTTGGTGGATGCGGGGTTGAGTGCGAAACAGCTGGAGGGGCGGATGGCGGAGGTGGGAGCGGAGTTGGCCGAGCTGATGGGAATCGTGCTGACGCATGAACATGGGGATCACACGGCGGGATTGAAAACCTTTGTCAAAAAGAGGCGGTGCCCGATTTTTGCCTCGCATGGAACGAAGGATGCGTTGGAGGCGGAAGTGGCGCTGGCGGAGTGGCGGGGGTTTCAAGCGGGTCAACGGCTGGAGATTGGCTGTTTTTCGATTGAGACTTTTCCGGTGCCGCACGACGCGGCGGAACCGATCGGGATGCGGGTGACGGTGGGGAAAACGAAGGTGGGGTTAATCTCTGATTTGGGGTTTGTCACGCGGTTGGTGGTGGAGAGGTTGAAGGGGTGCACGGCCTTGGTGCTGGAAGCGAATTACGATGAGGCGATGTTGCGGGCGGAGGAGAAGAGGCCGTGGTCGGTGAAGCAGAGGATTTCGGCTCGGCACGGGCACTTATCGAACGGCGCGGCGGCCCAGTTGGTGGAGGAGGTAGCGGGGCCGGAATTGACCGATCTTTTCTTGGGTCACATCAGCGAAGATTGTAATCGGCCCGAGATTGCGCGGCGGGCGATTGAGGAAGCTTTGCAGAGGGCGGGGAGAGGGGGAGTGCGGGTTCATGAAACAAGCGCGGGGGCGGTCGGGCAGCGGTTTGAGATTGAGGCGTAAAGCCCAGGGAAAAGGATTGCGCCCAGCAGGTCGGGGGGAGATAATTTCAAATTATTGCGGGCGTAACTCAGTTGGTAGAGTGCAACCTTGCCAAGGTTGATGTCGAGGGTTCGAATCCCTTCGCCCGCTCGAACAAAGGGAAATTTTCATGAACTTTCTTTGGGGAAATTCAGTTGCGTTATCCTGGATGTGGGGTTTGGGGTTGTTTTTTAGCGTCCAATTTTCGCTGCAGTATGGGCTTTTTGGTCTGCTGACCTTTGCCATTCCGAATGCGTTGGGGCTGATGGTGTTTGGGGGATTGACCCAGCTGATCGCCCGCCGCGCGGGAAATGGGCCGGATGCGCTGGGCTCTTTTTTCGCCAACTGGTCGCGTCCGTATCGATTGATCTTTTTCCTGTATCAGCTCTTGGCCATCACGCTGACGATTTTTGCTCTGGTTCGGTACGCCTGGCAGCCGTTGGGGTTGCAGCCGGCGGGGCTTTATCTGCTGCTGACCGTGCTGGTGATTTTGGCGGCGGCGACTTTGTTTGGGGAGGAGTTTGATATTCGTCGGATCAAGTACAGCCACGGAGTTTTGGGGGTGATTGCCTTGGGGGCGGTGGGAATCCTGGTTTCGCAGTTGGGCAGTGTGGGCGGAAATCAGCCCATGCTGGCTGGGCGGAATCCCTTTTTGGGAATGAATTTTTGGGGGTATGCGATTCCGATTTGTGTGGGGTTGACCTTAGGCCCGTGGCTGGATTTGCAGCAGTGGCAGCGTGCGATTCAGATTCAGCGGGAGGGGAAGTCTCCCCTGCTGAGCTACGTTTTTGGGGGTGGACTCTTTTTTGTCCTTCTCTTGGCGCACGGGAGTTTGGCTTTGTGGGTGGGGGGACAACCGGGGGCGGCGCTAATGCGAGAGGGAATTGACGGACTTTCCTACGGGGAGGATGCGGTCACGCGCTTTTTCTGGGCGGCCGCTTCGGCCCACCCGTGGGCCTTTGGGTCGTACCTGGTGATTTTGTGCATCATGGCGTTGACCACGCTGGACAGCGGCTACATTGCGTTGCGCTGGTACTTAAGCAAGTCGGGCGGGGCGGGGCGTCCCTTTCCGCTGACGCTGTTGCCCGAGGCGATTTTGGGTTCGCCGCTGCCCGCGCTGATTTTTTCAGGGCTCTTCACTTTGCTGGCGGTGGTGCTGAAGTTGGAGTTGGAGTACTTCATGATCTTTTACGCGACCTTCTTTGTGGGGTATGCGGGATTGGCCCTGTTGCGGGCGTTTCACACGGGGCAAGGGAACGCCCTGCCCCAAGTGAAGATGTTTTGTGTGGGCAGTGTGGCGGTGGTGATTTTTGCGTATGGATATTTTTTGGCGAATCCACTCGGAATGATTTTGGGGTCGATTCTTCCGGTGGGCTATGTGGGCTGGCTTTTGGTGAAGCCAGGGGCGGGACATGAATTTATCGGGGGAGTGGAGGAGCTGGAAGATACGGTCGGGGGGCCTAGCGGGGAGTTGGCGGGGCAGGAAGAAAAGATTGAGCCCGGGCGGGTGGTGCCGTTTCCGCAAGCGGATGGGGCCGTCCCGACCGATCTGTTTGGGCACTTTGAGGGGAAGTGGTTTGTGCACACCTTTGTCGCGACGTATGCGGACACCAACTCGGTCGGAAATGTGTACTTCGGCATGTACGCGATGTGGGTGGGGAAGACGCGGGAGCTCTTCTTCAACCGCTGTCTGCCCAAATTTAATTTAAAGACGACCCCCTACTATATTTTGACGCGCTCCTTTGAACATAAGTTCACCCGGGAGACGCGGGAGTTTGAGCGGGTGAGTGTGAAAATTAAGGTGGGGGAGTACAACCGCAAGTTTGTCACCCTCGAACATCAGATCTTTGACTCGTCGGGGAACCAGCTCGGCAAAGGGAAGCAGCAGCTGATTTTTGTCTCTTCGGGTGACTACAAGTTGCTGGATATTCCCGACGAAGTGTACGAAGCGTTTGTGGCCTACGCTTAGTTTCCGCTAGGGCACAAGTTCGCGCGCGCGAGCCAAGGCGCTTTCCCGGTCAGCAAACTTTCCCTCCAGCTGCTCGTCCATCAGCTGATGGAGAATCTTTCCCATCTGGGGGCCAGGCTTCAGGCCCACCTGTTGCAGGTCTTTGCCGGAGACCAATGGCTTCGGCTTGATCTCTTCTTGCGAAAATTCGGTGAGTTTGGCGGTGAGAAAGTGATAAATGTCGAGTTGGCCGTGGCAGGAGGAGCAGTCGATCCGGTGGAGCTCCAGCTCCTCCGAGAAAGTGGGTCGGGCGAGGAGTCGTTTCAAAGTGCTGACGCGCATATTCGGCGCATCCTTGAAAGCCATGTGATTGGCGATACAGGCGGAGATGGCGTGGATATCGTCATTGGAGAAACGGAGGCGACGGAGAATCTCTTCCGCCATACGGGCACCGACTCCCTCATGCCCAAAGAAACGAATTCTTCCATCCGGGTCGGTCTTGGAAGTGCGAGGCTTGCCGATGTCGTGCAGCAGGGCCGAGAAGGCAAGAACGGGAGAGGGCTGTTTCAGATGAGTCAAAAGAAGGCGGGTGTGGACCCACACATCCCCCTCGGGATGAAAATCGGGCGATTGGGCGCAGCCGTGCATTTCGAGTAGTTCAGGAATCCAAACGGCCAAGAGACCCGACTGGTGGAGAAGATCGAATCCGCGAGCGGGATCGGGGCTCGTGAAGATCTTCATTAGTTCATCTCGAACCCGCTCGGGGGAGATGACGTTCGAGGATGGGGCGAGCTGGCCGAGGGCAGACCAGGTGGCGGGATCGATGGCAAAGCCGAGTTGCACGGCAAAGCGGATGGCACGAAAGAGGCGGAGACGATCTTCGGTAAATCGGGCCACGGGATCTCCGATCGCGCGAATGATTTTGGCCGAGAGGTCGGCTTGGCCCGAGACATAGTCGAGGAGCTTGTTTTGCAGTGGATCGAAAAACATTCCGTTGACGGTGAAGTCGCGGCGCTTGGCGTCCTCTTCGGCGGTGGTGAAGGTGATGGAGGAGGGGCGGCGACCATCGAGGTAGGGGCCGTCGACCCGGTAGGTGGCGATTTCGAAAACATGTTCCTCCAAGCGAAGCCGAATCACGCCAAAGGCTTTGCCTTGGGGATCGGAGGCTTTGGGAAAGAGGGATTGGACCTGATCGGGGGTGGCGGAGGTGGCGATATCCACATCGGGGTAGGGACGCTGGAGAAGGGCATCGCGAACGCACCCGCCGGCGTAGACGGCGGAGTGACCCGCCTGGACGAGGGTTTGGACAATCTGTTCGGCGGCAGGGTGACGGATCATGGTTGGGCGCGGGGAGAGCGTAGGGTGAGATAAGCGAAGCCACCGAGAAGACTCCAGAAAAGTCCGAGACCATAAATGAGAATGGAGTAGGCGATGGCGGATTCAGGGTCGGTTCCCAGACCAAGATGGAGAAAGAGAAAGATCATCACTCCTTCGCGAACTCCGTGACCACTGACACTGATCGGAAGGGCGGAGGCACTAAAGATGAGAACGAGGATGAGGCCGGCGAGGGAGTAGGAGATGGGAAGGTCCAGGGCGCGGGCGAGGAGCGTAGCGCCGAGAAAGCTGAGCAGATGAACGGAGATGGCAACGAGAACGGCGGCGGCGGTATGCCAGCCGCCGTGCATGGTGTCGCGGAGTCCGTGGATGAGGTCGAGGAGAATGGCGCGACCGGGAAGTTTTTCGGGGATGGGCAGGTTGGGCAAAAAGGTGGGGAGAAGAAATCCAAGAAAAAGAAGGAGGGCGCCGAGAGGGCCAAGCCAGGGAAGGGCGGAGGCCAAGGGCGCGAAGGTGGGGTCGGCGCGAAGGCGGTCGGCCGTACCTGGAAGAAAGAGAAGGGCCAGACCGAAGAGAGCGGCCACGCCAAAGACGCGATCGAGGAGGATGGAAAGAGTGGCGCGGGCTTTTTGGTGGGGAAACCAGCGGATGAGATAAAAAAGGCGAACGGCATCACCCCCAGTGGAGCCGATGAGGAACAGATTAAAGAAAAAGCCCACGAAGGTGAGGTGAAGAGTCCGAAAGTAGGAGAGATGGATTTTTTGAAGGTGGAGCAGAAAATAGAAGCGGGTTCCGCACATGAGGATGGAGGCCAGAGTGACGAGGAGGGCGGCGCCCAGCCACAGGGGGTGGGCGGAGGTGAATCGGAGGGCGAGGCTGGGCCAATTGACCTTGGTGGCCAGAAAAGCGATGACGCCCCCCGTGATGGCGAGGCGGAACCAGGGCGCGAGACGGGTTAAGAGCGTGCGGGCTGGTTTTGGTTCCACCATAAGAGGCTGGCACGGACCTCGTCCGCGGACACATCCGGAGATAGTTCGAGGGAGAAGTGAGTTTGGGGCGGGATCAGGGGGAGAAGTTGCGGGAAGGGAATTGTCCCGTGGCCGAGGGGAAGGTGATCGCCTTCGGCGACCGAGTAGTCGTGGAGATGGACGCCGATCAGGCGTGGGGCGAGGCGGCGTAGATGCTGGGCGTGATCGAGGAGGCCGAGTTCATGTTTGGCGGCGGCGTGGCCGAAGTCGTGCCAGTAGCCGAAGGTGGGGGCGGGGAGACGAGCGAGAATCATATCCCAAAAATCGTCGGGTGGAATTTCACGAGGATTTTCGCGGCATTCGAGGCCGAGGCGGAGACCGAGGGACTGGGCACGCTGGCCCAGGCGGAGAAGAATTTCCTCCACGCGCGGCCAACTTTCCTGAAAGGCTTTTTCCCAAGCTTGGATGGCGGAGATTTTTTGACGGACATAGGCACGGGATCCGATCTGACCGGCGGCGGCGAGGGATTCGAGCGGTTCGGTCAGATTGCGTGGTCCGGCGGATCCAAGATGGAGCACGACGAAGCGGGCTCCGACGGACGCGGCGGCTTCGAGAGTGGCGACGGTGTGGCGTTCGGCCAGGCGACGGCTGGCGGGGCGGGGATCGGAAAATTCGTAGGCGTTGGGGTGGGGTCGGAGGAGCTCGACCGGAACGGGGCAAAAGTTGTGCAAGACATCGATCTTGGGGGAGTGGGGGAACCGATGTTCGGCCAAGATGCCCGGCCAGAGGCTAAAGCGGGTGTTGTGGCTTAGTTCCACATGGGAAAAGCCTAGCTCGGTCGCTTGGCGGAGGAGGGAGGCACCATCGTTCGTGCGATCGGCCTGCCAGCAGGTGGAAAGGGCGAGGGGAGGCATCGGGAATGAGTTTCGCTAAAAGAAGGAGGGGAGCGAAGGGATTTTTCCGGTCGATGGGGGTGGGGGGGTTGATGATTGGCGGAAAAAATGGCAAAATTGTGGGATGATGGCGAAGCGGATTTGTTATCGTGGAAAGGTGCAAGGGGTGGGGTTTCGCTACAGTGTTCGGCAGATTGCGGAGGGCTTTACGATTTCCGGGCACGCCACGAATCAGCCCGATGGGACGGTGGAGGTATTTTTGCAGGGGGACCGGGAGGAGGTGGAGGGGATGGAGAAGGAGATTGGGGTGAGCCACTTGGCGGGATTTATTCGGGAGGCGAACGGAAAAGAGGTGGAATCGGTTCCCGGTTTGAAAGGGTTTCAAATCCAGTGAGTGCGGCCGTGCAAACGGAGCGGTTACGAAAAGAGTTCCCGATGGGATGGTTTCGGGGGCGGGTCTTGGCTTTGGAGGGTTTGGATATGGAGGTGCAGCGGGGCGAGGTGTTTGGGTTGTTGGGACCGAATGGCAGCGGAAAAAGCACGGCGATGAAGATGATTTTGGGTTTATTGCGACCGACATCGGGACGGGCGGAGGTGTGTGGGTTTCGCGCCGGGACGATCGCGGCGCGGCGGCAGATCGGGTTTCTGCCGGAAAACCCGTACTTCCCGAACTTTTTAACTGGAATGGAGCTGGTGCGGTACTATGGGAGGTTGAGTGGCATGGGGGGATCGGTTTTGGAAAAGCGGATTCAAGAATTGATGGAGTTGGTCAGGTTAGGCGGGGAAGCGGGCAAGCGACCTTTGCGAACGTATTCGAAAGGAATGTTGCAACGGGCGGGGTTAGCCGGCGCGATGGTGGGTGATCCGGAGATTTTGCTGTTGGATGAGCCGACGGCGGGGGTGGATCCGGCGGGGTCGAGAGAGATTCGGGATCTGATTTTGGAGTTACGGGGTCGAGGCAAGACGGTGATTTTTTCCAGTCATCTTCTCGAGCAGGTGGAAGATGTGGCGGATCGGGTGATTATTTTGCATCGGGGCCAGAAGTTGCGGGAGGGGCGGTTGGAGGACCTGTTGACGAGGAAGAAGGAGTGGGAGGTGAGTGTGCAGGGGCTAAAGGAGGCGGATCGGAAGGAGCTGCGGGGGTGGTTGGAAAAGCACGGGGCGGAAGTGGTGCGGGAGGGGGCGCCGCGGGAGCGGTTGGAGGATTATTTCTTGCGCAGCCTACCGGAGGAGAAACGGCGATGATGGGATCGTTGCGGAGAATTTCGGCGGTCGCGAGTAACACCTTTTTGGAGGCGGTCCGGCAGAAGGTGTTTGCCGTGCTGCTGGTTTTCGGGTTAGTCCTGATTTACGGGGCGAACTATTTCACAGAATTCTCTTTTCAGGAGCAGTTTAAGTTTCTGAAAGATTTGGGATATGCCGCGATCAGTTTGACGGGGCTGTTGGTGGGGTTGTTGGGGGCGAGCCAGCTGATTCCAGGGGAGATTGAGCGGAGAACAATTTTGACGGCGCTGTGCCGACCTCTGCACCGGTGGGAGTTTATTGTGGGAAAGTATCTGGGATTAGCGGTTTTGTTGGGGGTGATGGTGGGGGTGATGGCGTTGGCGGTGGGGGGAGTGCTGGGTTGGAAGGAGGCTCAACTGGTGGCGCGGGAGGGATCGGATCCGGCGGTGGCGGCGGCGATTCAGAAAGAGGCGAGAGATCCGCGTTTGCTGCAAGCGGTGCTGTTGGTGGGGGTGAAGTTGGCAGTGGTGGCGGCGGTGGCTGTTTTCTTTAGCACGGTGGCGACCTCCACCACGTTTGTCATCGCGATGACTTTGATGGTCTATTTGATCGGTCATCTTCAATCGGTGGCGCGAGAGCAGTGGTTGGAATCGGGCGAGGTGGTACAGGCGGGGGCAAAGCTTTTTTTAGCGGCGGTGGCATTTCTGGTGCCGGATTTCAATCTCTACAATTTGATCGATGAGATTATTGCGGGGAACGAGGTGGTGTGGCGTTCGACGCTGGAGGTAGTGGGATATTCGGTGGTCTACATTACGGTATTATTGACGGCGGCGTCGGTGGTGTTTGAAGGGCGGGATATTTGAAATCGGGTTGGGCGGCGGGGTTGGCCTGTCTTCTCTTGCTGTTGTGGGGAGGGGTGAAGATTTCGTGGGAGCAAGCGATGACCCAAGCCCAGCGCAAGGCGGCGTATGGATTTGAGGGGCCGACGGCGGTGGCGATTCGGGAGAAGGTGGGGCAAGGGTTGGCCATCGCGGCCTTGGGTGGGTTTCGCGGATTGGCGGCGAATGCCCTGATGTTGCAAGCGCATGGGGCGTGGGAGGAGCAGCAGTGGGTTCGGGTGAGGGCGTCCTTGGAGTTGGCGACCGTTCTGCAGCCGCGGGTGGCGGTTTTTTGGGACACGGCTTCCTGGCATTTGGCTTGGAATGCGGCGGTGGCGGCGGAGCGCTTTAGTGGGGAGAAAAGTGAGACGCGGCGCAAGATGGAGGCGCGCCGTTGGGTGGAGGCAGGGCGGGAACTGCTGGATAGAGGAACCAAGGCAGTGCCTGAGCGCGCTTTACTCTTTCAGAGATTGGGAGATCTGTACTGGCAACGATTGGGGGATTACCAAGCATCGGCCGATTGTTATCGGCAAGCTTTGGCCAAAGGGGATGCGCCGGCCTATTTGGAACGATTTGTGGGTTACGCGCTGGATAAGGCGGGGGATAAGAAAGCGGCTCTGGCCTACTTTCGGGAGCTGCGCGAAAAAATGGGGAGCCATCCGCTGACCGAGCGAAGGGCTGAAATTGTGGAGAGAGAGATTCGCAAGCTGGAGCAGGAGCTCTCGGGCAAAGTTGAACCCAAGAAAAAATGAAATACGGAATTTTCGGTGATGTGCACGGGAATTTGGAGGCCCTGGAGGCGGTTTTGGCGGATATGGAGGATCAGCAGGTTACCCATCCCCTCTGTATCGGAGATCTGGTGGGCTACAACGCCAACCCGGCGGAGTGTGTCGAGATTGTGCGGGCGTTGGGCTGTCCGGTGGTCCGGGGAAATCATGACGAGCTGGTGACGCACCGAAAAAATCCCGAGGCCTTTTCCGAGGATGCGCAGTCTGCCTTGAGTTTTTCGCGAAGCCATTTGAACCCTACCCAATTAAACTATTTGCGTCGGTTACCTTTGACGCATGGGGAGGAGGCGTTGACTTTGGTGCATGCGACTTTGGATGGACCTGAAAATTGGGCTTACATTTCGACTCAGCTGGAGGCGCAAACCAGTTTCTTTTATCAAAAAACCCATCTCTGTTTTATTGGACACACGCATCGGCCGGGCGCCTTTTTAAAGGAGAGAGAGGTCCGCCCGATCGAGTTTCGTAAGGTGGATGTTCATCCCGAAAGGCTGAAAATCGCCCGGAAGTTCCTTTTTAATGTGGGCTCGGTCGGCCAACCGCGCGACGGCGACTGGCGGGCTAGCTATGTCATTTACGACCCCAAAGAGCAAATCGTTGATTTACGCAGAGTTGGCTACGAAGTAGAGAAAGCCGCCTCAAAAATCGCCAAAGCGGGCCTGCCGGATTCCCTTTCGGCCCGATTATTTCAAGGGGAATAAATAATTGTTGTTGCTTATGAGCAACTTATAGATACGCAAACTTTCTGTAACTTGACAAAATTGCCTTCATAACTAAGGATGTGGTCATGAAAACCAGATCTCGCAAAAATCTTCGTTGGTCCACCGAACGTGTCTTAGCCGAAATCCAGCAGTGGAAGGATAAGGGGGAGCCCCTTTACGCCAACCACGTCCGCTTGAACTTCCAAGAGCTTCTGGCCGCCTCGATCCGCTACTTTGGCAGCTGGCAGGTCGCTCTCAACCAAGCTGGCATCTCCTACGTGGATGTCCGCAAATATCGCAAGTGGTCCAAGGAAGTCATCGTGGAAGAAATCCGGAACTTGGCCGCCAATGGTTTCGACCTCTCCTTCCGCTCCATGGCTCTCAGCCAACACAACGCGATGGTCTACGCCGCCATCCGTCCCAAATATTTCGGCAACTGGCGGGCTGCTCTCGAAGCCGCTGGCTTGGCTTCCGAAGAAATCTATCGCTACCGCAGCTGGGATGAGGAAGGTATTTTGGAAGAAATCCGTCGCCTCCAGACCGAAGGGGCCGATCTCAGTTCGAAATCGATGGATGAATCCTCCAATAAACTCATCGCGACCGCCCGTCGGCGCTTTGGAAATTGGGGTCGCGCTCTCGAAAAAGCGGGAATCGACTACTCGGATGTTCGCCGTCGCAAAAGGTGGACCAAAGAAAACCTGGTTGAAGGCATTCTCGAGCTGAAGAAGCAGGGCGTGAAATTGATCACTCCCGAAGTCAAACGGGCCAATCCATCTCTCTTTGCCGCCGCTTGCAAAAAGCACTTTTACGGAACTTGGAAAAAGGCACTTCGGGCTGCTCTGCGAATCGAAAGTCAACGGACGACCCCAGCGGTTCCATTGGCAGAGCCGTCCCATCCCGCCACGACACTTGGGACGAATCCGGCGGAAGCTCAGGTCGCGACTCTCTCCGCCTAAGCCACCGCTCGGCTTCCCTCTTGCTCCGGGCGGGTCAGACCTCCCATACTATTCCTTCATGCACGGTAGGAATGGCATCAAGTTATTGGGGGTCGGCTCCGCGCTTTTTCTTTTTGGCCTAGCTTCAAGTTGGGCCCAACTGGATCTTCGGATCGAAACACCCAAAGCCTCCTACCTCCAGTTCTCGCCCATCCCTTTCACCGTTCGAATTAAGAATCTGGGAGCCGGCGAATTGCGGTTAACCGAAACCCAAGGAAAGCCTTGGCTCGAAATGATTGTTCAGTCGCGGGACGGACAGCTGATCGCCCCAGAAAAGATTTTCCTCCCCCCGGACAAGACACTTCGCCCCGGACAAACCGCCTCCATTCCACTCGACCTTGCTCCCCACTATCTCATCCGTGATACGGGCGGATACCGCGCGCGCGCTTCCGTTCGCCTGCCCTCGGGCGAAACGCTCATGACCGATTCGCTCGATTTCCTCATCGGACGGGGCGAGGTGATCTGGACGGTTCCCCGCGGCGATGGGGACGACCGACGCATCTACTCTCTTCTGAAATTTTACGAAGATCCGAATGTTGGGCTGTATCTGCGGGTTGAAGTCCCCGGGAAAAATCTGGTCTATCCGTCCCGAAGGCTGGGGGCTTATCTCCCCTTGGGCAAACCGGCCGCGGAATTCGATCCGCAAAATAATCTGCACCTGCTTTACGCCGTGGCCACTGGGACGCATCGACTCAGCGTGGTCAACCCAGATGGACAAATTCTTCGCGAGGAAACGCGCACCCAAGGAACTGAAAAACCGATTTTGCAAAAGAGACCCGACGGAGAGGTTTCCGTCCAAGGAGGGATCGTCCAACTTCCCTCCTCCCTGCGCGAGCGCCTTTCCACCCTTCAAGCTCGCATCGGCGCGCCGGCGCCCCCAGCCGATCCCATCCAACCTTAGCGAGCGCTGGCCCCCGCTGGCTTGGGCCGGACGGGTTTCCAAAGTTTCATGCCCGAGGGTTCAAAAAGAGACGGATCGAGCGGCGGCGCCAAAAAAATTCGATCCCACGTTCTCTCAAAGGCATGCGCCGCGTCAGGCAAGGTGCGCGATATCTCCCGAGCCCGCTCATAGAAATCTCGGGGTCGCCGATGGGCAGTCTGCCGGGAAAGGGCAAATTGGCTTCCGCCCACATATCGCACCTTGTCAGGCGCCGACTCCCCCCACAAAGCCTGAAAAAACCCCTCCAAGTCCAACTCACGGCGCTCCGGATTTTTCGACCAAGTGACGAAGGAGGGTCGTCCTCGGGCATCATCCGTCTCCCAAAGAAAACCCAGCCACGCAAAATCGGGCGGCTCCTTTTCTTGCACATAGCGACGTATCACCCGGTGCAAATCGGGAGCGTGATCGAAAGGGTGCCCTTGGGCAAAGACGGTCAATTCCGCCAGATCTTCGTACCGCTCCACCAGGTGATGCAGCCAGGCAAAGTCGTCTCGGCTATGATTAGGCAAGGGAATTGCCCCAGGCCACAAACCCTTCTCCAGGGGAGTCTTATCGTAAATCGTCACGCGAACCCCTCGGGGCAAATTTCGCGTCCACGCTAAATCTTCCCCGAATCGGCACACCACCACCTCCACCATCGGATTAGGCGCCGCCGGTCAGGTCTTGGATGATGGTGATCAGAGGTAAGAACAGGGCCACGACGATCGTTCCGACCACCAGCGCCAGCATCACAATCATGATCGGCTCCAGCATCGAGGTCAGACCCGCCACCGCATTGTCCACCTCCTCCTCAAATACATCCGCCACCTTCGTTAACATATCGGGTAACTGTCCCGTTTCCTCACCCACCTGCACCATCGAGACCACCATCGGAGGAAAAATTCCGCTCGCCTCCATCGGGCTGACCATCGATTCCCCCTCTTTCACATTGTCGTGAATACTTTCCACCGCACCACTCACCCGCAAATTTCCCGCCGTATCCCGCGTGATCTGCAGAGCCTGCAAAATCGGTACGCCTGAGGAAACCAAGGTCCCCAGCGTCCGACTGAACCGAGCCACCGAGGTTTTCGTCAACATATCGCCAAAAAGAGGAATCTTGAGTATGTAGGTGTCCAACGCCGAGGCCACGCCCGGCAATCGCATGGCAAAACGGAGGGCAAAAACAGAAACGGTGATGGCAACCGCGATCAAAATAAAATTTCCCTGAATGAATCGACTTAAATCCATGACGGCCTGTGTAATGAAGGGCAGGGGGCGGCCGCCCAACATATCCTTAAAGATGGCTTCAAATTTCGGCACAATGAACAGCATCAGGAAGGTCACGATGCCCACCGCAATCGTTAAAACGACTAGCGGATAGACCATGGCCGACGTCACCTTGCCTTTGATTCGTTGGCTCTTCTCGGCAAACTCCGCCAATCGCGTCAGCACCACCTCCAGCACGCCGCCCAGCTCTCCCGCCTTCACCATGTTCACGTACAACTTATTGAACGCCTTCGGATGCTGGGAGAGCGCCTCCGAAAAAGTAGTGCCCCCCTCAACCGACTCGGCCAACCCGCTCATAATCTTTTTTAAATTCGGATTCTTCTCCTGCTTGCCCAACGTCCGCAAGCTCCGCAACAAGGGAAGACCCGCACTGATCAGGGTTGAGAGCTGTCGCGTAAAGATGGTCAGAATCTTGGCCGGCACTTTTCCCGTTCCGCCTCCGCCCCCTAAAGAAAAATTGAGCGAAAATCCCTTCTTCTTCCCTTTGCCCGCCGCATCCGCTGTCGTTTCCGCAATATTGGTGGGGAACTGCCCCTTCTTTTTCACCGCGAGGGCGGCGTCCGAGGCGTTGTTCGCCTCCAAAGTTCCCTGGTGGGTTTTCCCTTGGGCATCCACCGCGGTGTAGGCAAAGAGAGGCATAGGCGTTAGGTGTACTTAAGAACTTCCTCGATGGTGGTGTGTCCCTCAAGGAGATTCCGTATCCCGTCTTGCCGTAGGGTGGTCATGCCGAGTTCAATTCCCTTCTGCCGGATGACCACCGAAGGAGCCCGCTCATTGATCAAAAGCCGGATCGGCTCCCGCACATCCAATAGTTCATAAATGCCCACCCGTCCCTTATACCCTGTCCCATTGCACACCTCACAACCCTTTCCGAAATAAAAGGGTTGGTCTCCGACCTCCGACGGCGTCAAGCCCAGCTGCTGCAGCACCTCCTCCTTCGGCCGAAATGGAGTCCGACACTCCTTGCACACTCTTCGCAAAAGTCGCTGCGCCAAAACCCCCTCCATCGTGGCCGACATCAAAAACGGCTCCACCCCCATGTCGAGCAACCGTGTCACCGCGCCAGCCGCATCGTTCGTATGCAAACTGGTCATGACCAAATGCCCCGTCAAACTGGCCTGAATCGCGATCTGCGCCGTCTCCAAATCCCGCGTTTCTCCCACCAGAATCTTGTCGGGGTCCTGTCGCAAAAACGCCCGCAGCGCCCGGGCAAAGGTCAGACCGATCGCCTCATTCGCCGGCACCTGAATGATCCCTTCTAATTCGTACTCCACCGGATCCTCCACCGTCAAAATCTTCGTATCAATCTGGTTCACCCGGCCCAAACAGGAGTACAGCGTCGTCGTCTTGCCCGATCCCGTCGGCCCCGTCACAATAAAAATTCCGTTCGGCTTCTCGATCGTCTCGCAAATGTAGTCGTAGATGTGCTTGGGAATTCCCAGCTTCTCCAAATCCAAATTCACCACCGACCGATCCAGCACCCGCAAGACCACGCTCTCCCCATATTGCGTCGGCAAGGTCGAAACCCGCAAATCCACCTGCCGCCCCGCCAGCAAGGTCTGAATGCGGCCGTCCTGCGGAACCCGTCGCTCGGCAATATTCAAATTCGCCATCACCTTCACCCGGGAGGTCAGGGGAATGGCCAAACGGCGGGGCGGGGGAGCCATCTCATACAGGGCCCCGTCCACCCGATAACGAATTTTGAACTCCTTCTCAAACGGCTCGAGGTGAATGTCGCTCGCCTTGGCGTGAATCGCTCGCGCAATGATCGTGTTGACATACTTGATGATGGGCGCACTGCCCGCTTCATTCAGATCCACCCCCTCCGACGTCACCGAGACATCTGGTGCATTCTCCAATTCTCGCAAGACATCATCGATGTTCACCTCGGACGATCCGTAATGCTTGTCCAACAAAGGCTGAACCTGCTCGGGCGGGGCCACCACTTGCGCGATCTCTCGACCCGTGGCAAAGCGCAAATCCTCCAACGCCTGCACCGCCAACGGATCGGCCAGCGCCACCGTCAACGTCGTCTCGTCCCCCGCCACCGGCAACGCCCCCAGATTCCGCGCGGTGTGGGGCGGAATCCTCGCCAAAAGCTCCGGACTTAAATCCAATCCGCTGACATCGGCCAAAAGGGGAAGCCCCATGCTGTCCGCAATCCTCTCCAAAATCTGTGGCATCTGAATGATGCCGAAATTGGCCAAAATCATCTCCACCGGTTTGCCCGACCGACTCAGTTCATCCTGAATCTCCCGCGACTGCTCTTCCGAGAGCACGTTCTGCTCCTGCAAAAAGGGAAGGAGGTGTCGTGCGTCCATGATTAATCCTTATCCCCCATCGTGGCCGAAATCACCTCTTCCGGCGTCGTCATGCCCGACACCACTTTCCGGATCCCATCCTCCCGCAAGACCCGCATGCCCAAGTCCCTCGCCCGTTGCCGAATTTTCGACACGGGAACCCCCTCATTGATCAAGTGCCGAATCTCATCATCCACCACAAATATCTCGAAAATTCCCGCCCGCCCCCGATACCCCGTTCCGCGACACCGGTCGCACCCGTGCCCCTTCGAAAAACGCGCCTCGGACAAATTTGCCGAAAGGAGATTCAACGCCCGCAACTCTGCCTCCGTCGGCGTATAAGGTTGCTTGCAGTCCGGACAAATCTTGCGGATTAGGCGCTGAGCCAACACCGCCCGAATCGAAGAGGAAACCAAAAACGGCTTCACCCCCATATCCACCAGACGCGTGATCGCGCTCGGCGCATCGTTCGTGTGCAAGGTGGAAAAGACCAAGTGCCCCGTCAGCGACGCATTGATCGCGATCGAAGCCGTCTCCACGTCTCGAATCTCTCCCACCATGATAATGTTCGGTGCCTGCCGCAACATCGCCCGCAGCGCCGCGGCAAAGGTCATGCCAATTTCTGTGTTCACCGCCACCTGATTCACCCCGGGCAGCTGATATTCCACCGGGTCCTCCACCGTGATCAGCTTACGATCCGGTTTGTTGATCGTGTTCAGGCAGGCGTACAGCGTGGTCGACTTGCCCGAACCGGTCGGGCCCGTCACCAGGAAAATCCCGTCGGCATAGTTGATCACCCGCTCGAGAATCGCCTGATCGTCCGCAAAAAATCCCAACTCGGGCAGACCCAACATCAGATTCTTTTTGTCCAAGATACGCATGACGACCGACTCCCCGTGAATCGTCGGCACGGTCGAAACCCGCAAATCCAACGTCGGCCCATCCACCGTGGCCAAGGCAATACGACCGTCCAAAGGTAGCCGCTTCTCTGCAATACTGATGTTCGACATGATCTTGAGCCGGCTGATAATGCTGGACTGAAGCCGCTTGGGCGGGTCCTTCATCTCCTGCATGTTTCCGTCGATCCGATACCGCAACCGCAATCTTTTCTCCAACGGCTCGATATGAATGTCGCTCGCTCGCAGTCGGTGCGCTTCCAAAATCAGTCCATAGACCAACCGAATAATCGGGGCATCCCCCTCGCCCGCTTCATCGTCCCCCCCTGCGCCGCCTGTTTTCAGTTCGAGTTCGCTGCCATCCATGTTGGCCATCAGCGAGGCCAGCGACTCGTCCGTCTTTCCGAAAAATCGCACAATCGCATCGTCCAGCTTGGCCAGAGGTACCACCACCGGCTCGAGATCGGTTTTCAGCAAATACCGCAATGCATCCAAGGTTTCGAAATCCAGCGGATCGGATATCGCCACCCGGAGGCCGGACGGCAAACGCTTCAGGGGCAGGGCATGATAGCGCCGACTTTCCGCCGGAGGAATCGTCGCCAGCACATCCTCATCCACATGCTCAATCGCCGCTTGAAACTCCATCCCACAATCCTTGGCCACGATTTCTAAGATTTGATCAGGGGTCAGGATTCCGCGCTTGCTGATTCCTTCGAGAGTGGAATGTCCCTGCATCGCCGCTTCCTCTTGGCACGAGGCCATATCTTCCAGACTGACCACTCCGGAGGTCTGCAGCAGCTCGAGCACGTAGGCTTCGTTGGAGATCATGGCTTCAGGAAAAACATCGCCTAGGTTAGACTGTAGGGCAATCGTCTAAGCAGAAAGCTTCGCCTTTAAAATTTCATCCACCTGCGTCGGGTTGGCTTTGCCTTGGCTCTTCTTCATGACAAAACCTTTCAGCGCGTTGATCGCGTTACTTTTTCCCGACCGATAATCCTCCACACTCCTCGGATTGGCCGCGATGGCCTCGTCACAAAACGCCGCCAACGCCCCCACATCCGAAATTTGGGCTAAGCCCAACTTCTCCACGATTGCCTTGGGCGAGGCCGGATTCGCCATCAACTCCGCAAACACCTTCTTCGCCTGCGCGCTGTTGATCACCCCCTCCACCACCAAGCCCGCCAGCTCCCCAAAAAACTCCGGCCGCACTGGACTGGTCGCCGGGTCCGGTTGCGTCGCCAGAAAATCATTCAAGATCCAGTTGGCCACCGCCGCCTTGTGCTTCGTGCCGGCGGCCGCCTTCTCGTAATACCCGCATAAAACCCGATCCGCCGCCAACACACTCGCCTGATACGCCGTCACTCCGTTCTCCTGCATTAAGCGCGCCTGCAATGCCGCCGGCAGCTCGGGCAGACCCGACTCCGCTGCCTTCCGCAATCCCTGATCCGTCCGCACGGGCAGAAGATCCGGCTCAGGGAAGTATCGGTAATCATGCGCCTTCTCCTTCGTCCGCATGGTGAAGGTTGCCCCCGCGTCGTCATCCCATCGCCGGGTTTCGTGCTGAATCGCCTCTCCCTTCTCCACCGCCCCGATCTGTCGGCCAATCTCATACTCCAACGCCCGCCTCACCCCGCTGATCGAATTCAAATTTTTTAACTCCACCTTCGTCCCAAACTCCTTTTGCCCAACGGGCCGAACCGAAACGTTCACGTCACACCGCATCTGACCCTTCTCCATGTCCGCGCTGCTCACACCTCCCGAAAGCAGCACCTGCCGCAACGACCCCAAAAAAGCGAAGGCCTCTCCTGGAGTTCGCAGATCCGCCTCCGAGACAATCTCCATCAGGGGAGTGCCCGCCCGGTTAAAATCAATTCCGCTGCGCTCCTCATAGTGAAACGATTTGGCCACATCCTCCTCCAGATGAATCCTCGTCAGTCGAATGGATCTCTTCGCCTTGGCCTCGTCTGACTCCTGCAGATCTTTCGGAAAAAGGAACGGATCCAGCCCGACCGCGCCCCCCGCACAGAGCGGATCCTCAAACTGGCTGATCTGATAATTTTTCGGCATGTCAGGATAGAAGTAGTTCTTTCGATCAAACCGGGCCACCGGCGCAATCCGACAGCCCAACATCAGACCTGTCAGAATCGTTTTGCGGATCGCCTCCTCATTTGGCACGGGAAGACTTCCGGGCATTCCTAAACACACCGGACAAACCTGACTATTGGCCGCGCCTCCGTACTGGTTGATGCAGCCACAAAACATCTTCGTCTGCGTGTGCAGCTGCACGTGCACCTCCAAGCCAATCACCGCTTCCCATTTTGCGGGTGAACTCATACCGGTGGCATCCGTTTCCAGAAATCGTGCGACTGCTCATAAGCATGCGCCGCTTGCAGGATTTTTTCTTCGCCGAAGTGGGGACCGATCAGCTGCAGACCGATCGGCAGATTCGATTTGGTGAAACCACACGGCAAGGAAATCGCCCCATTGCCGGCCAGGTTGGTCGAAATGGTGAAAACGTCGGCGAGATACATTTTGAGCGGATCCTGCGTTCGTTCTCCTAGGGGGAAGGCGGGTTCGGGGCTGGTCGGGGTCAGCAGCAGATCACACTTTGTGAAGGCCGATTCAAAATCTTGCCGCAACAGACCCCGCACCTTCTGCGCCTTGCGGTAGTACGCGTCCGCATACCCTTGGCTGAGAACGAAGGTGCCAAGGATGATTCGTCGCTTCACCTCCGGCCCAAATCCTTCCGAACGACTCCGATGATACAGATCGAGCAGATCTTTCGGCTCCACCGCCCGCCGGCCGTAGCGGACTCCGTCAAACCGAGCTAAATTGGCCGAGGCCTCGGCCGTGGCCAAAATGTAGTACACCGCAATTGCGGCAGGAGTGTGGGGGAGGGATACCTCAACCAGCGTGGCCCCATTTTTTTCAAACCAGTGGGCCGCTCCACGCACCGCGGCCTCCGCCTCGGGGCTCATCCCAGGAAGAAAGTACTCCTTGGGCAAGCCCACCCGCAAGCCTTGGACCGATCCGGTTGGCTTCGAGAGAAAAGTTTCCGGTTTGCGAAGGTCGGTCGTGTTGTCGCGTGGGTCGTGTCCTGCGAGAGCGGAAAGAAGAATCGCCGAATCCTCCACCGTGCGGGTGAGGGGCCCGATCTGATCCAGAGAGGAGGCAAAAGCAACCAGACCGTATCGGGAGATTCGTCCGTAGGTGGGTTTGAGTCCGACACAACCGCACAATGCCGCAGGTTGGCGGATCGAGCCGCCAGTGTCGGAGCCGAGCGCGGCAATCGCCAGCCGTCCCGCCACGGCGGCGGCCGACCCACCCGAGGAACCTCCAGGAATGCGAGTTGAGTCCCACGGATTACGGGTAATGCCGAGCGCGGAATTTTCGGTGGAGGAACCCATGGCAAACTCGTCCATATTGGTTCGTCCGAGGAAGATGGCACCCGCCTGACGGAGTCGGGCCACTGCGGTGGCGTCGTACGGAGCTTTATATCCTTCTAAGATTTTCGAGGAGCAGGTACAGGGATCGCCCAAAGCGTTCAGGTTGTCTTTGAGGGCAATTGGGATTCCGCCCAACGGGAGAGAGGAGTCAGCTTTTTCCGCAGCGGCGAGGGCGGCCTTTTCGTCGATGTGGGTGAAGGCGTGGACCGTTTTTTCCCTGGTCCCGATTTCGGTAAGGAGATCTTTTACAATATCGCGGGAGTGAATCTCTTTTGAGGAGAGACGACGTCGCAGCGAGGCGAGAGTTTCGTGGGCGAGGCTCATTCGACGATTTTGGGGACGAGGATGAGATCGTTACTTTGGGCGGGGGCGTTGGCCAGCGCGGCTTCGACCGAGAGGCTGGGGGTGGGCATATCTGGGCGAAGGACGGGTTGGGCGGGGGGAACCACTTCTGGAACATCGCCTGTGGCGATTTGACCCAAAGTTTCCATGTGGGCGAGGATCTGGCTCAGTTGAGCGGTGAACTTGGTCGTCTCGTCAGGGGTCAGGGATAAGCGGGCTAACCCAGCCACATCGGCCACATTTAGTTTCGGAGCGGACATAAGCCCCAAAGAGTAGGAAGAAAGAAAGCGATTCGGAAGAAAGAAAGAGGGGTGCGGAAACGTGCGAAAGTCAGAATGTTAGAAAGTGTGAAGGTGGTTTTAAGCACGACACCCAAGGTTAGGTAGGGCGACGAGTCCCTCCGTCGCCTCGCTGGGCTTTCAAACTTCAACTACCCACGAGGCGGGCTAGGGACAGCCCGCCCTACCTTTAATTACGGCAGGGGATCAATCTTGCTTGGCTTTTTTAGTTCCGATGCGGTCAAAAAAGCAGCTCGTAGTTCGCTCTGATGAAGTTTGGCCCACTCCTCGACCATGGCCGTAGCCCGGGGCGGAAGGTTACCCTCGATCCAATTTAAATTTTCAATATTGAACTTGGCGCTGCCACTCCCTACGAGACGTGGAAATGGGGAGGCATGTGATCCCCATAAAACAAGCGGATGACGATCCCGTAAAAACGGGAAATTTCAGGCATGCGCGTATGATTTGGAGAGGCTCGGAAAAAGATCCGCCACCCCCTTGCCAGTCATCTGCATAAAAAGAGCATCAGGACAAAGATCGATCTCGCCCGACCAGTGGGGTGCTCCCTCTGGGGAAAGCTGAACTTGCTCAAAAAAACCAGGCTTGTTCCAAGCCGAGAATACTCCGCGACCCACCAGTGGGCTGAGGTCGACCTGACCCGACTCCCCGCTTTCATATCGCAGGTGCAAACGAAATTTAGGTAGAGCTGTGACCTCGACGAGTTTCATCACAATAATTTGGAGCCTTGGTCAAACCTCGTCAATATCCCTTCCTGTTTTGGATGAGGGAGGCGCGGTCTTTCGCTTTGAACTTTCTTCTTCCGCTCCAGGCCTAATCTACGCCACACTCGTGCGTGCCCTCCCGTCGCCCTCCCCTTAAAACCACCAAAAAATCCTCTCCATCTTCTTCCCCCGTTCCTCGTAGCCCCAGCGAAAGGCAGCCTCATCGGGACGATGCTTATGGCACTGCCCACTCCTCCAAAACCCGGCGTCTCCTCCTCAAACTTTCGGGGGAAACCTTGGGCGACTCCTCCAATCACCTCTCTCACCCGATTATTCAACGCCTCGCTCACCAGATTAAAGGGATTCTTTCTCCTCACCTCCAACTCGGCATCGTCATCGGCGGGGGGAATATTTGGCGAGGCGCCCCCGCGGCCGATGAAGGTCAGATGGATCGCAACACCGCCGACTATATGGGAATGCTCGCCACCGTGATCAACTCGCTCGCTCTGCAGGATGCCCTCGAAAATGCCGGCGTGGAGACTCGGGTTCTCACCGCCATCGAGATGAAGAACGTGGCTGAACCCTTCATTCGTCGCCGGGCCTTGCGACATCTAGAGAAGGGAAGGGTGGTCATTTTTGCGGCGGGCACGGGACACCCTTTTTTCTCAACCGACACCACCGCCGCTCTACGGGCGAGCGAGATCGGGGCGGATGCCCTTCTCAAGGCCACGAAGGTGGATGGGATTTACGATTCCGATCCCCGAACCAATCCGCGGGCGCAACGCTTTCAGACGATCACGTATGGGGACGCTTTGCGGCGACGATTGCAGATCATGGACTCGACCGCGTTTTCCCTTTGCATGGATAATAAGATTCCGATCGTGGTGTTTGATGTGTTTCGCGAGGGGAATTTGCGGGCCGCAGCCGAAGGCCGCCCCGTGGGCACCCGCGTCATCGCGGGCGATTAAAATTTTCAGCCACGTCCCTTAGGTAGGGCCCGATCTACGCATCTGGTCGCCGTGGACCGTTTCCCACCTCTACCTAGTCGGCCACCGTTCCCATGATTCAATTTTCACCTCACCCCGATATTACCACTTGCATAACACATAAGACATAACACATAATCGGGAAATGCGGGTTACTCTCTCTATTCCCGACTCCGTCGCCCGGTCGTTTCAGGCCTCTGTTCCTCCTCGGTTACGATCTCAACTGGTTACTCGGTTAATTGAAAAAGAGTTGGTCAGGCGCAACGATGATCTGGCCGCTGCCTGCCAATCGGCCAATCGGGATGCGAAATTAGAGAAAGAGAATTTGGCGTGGCAAGCGTTTGATGATTGGGTGCCAGAGGAATGAATCTGGAACCCAAGCGTGGGGAGGTTTGGTGGGTTCGTCTCGATCCGACGCAAGGTTCCGAAATCAAAAAAACTCGCCCCTGCGTCATTGTCAGCCATGACACTCTGAATCGGCTGCGGCAAACGGTGATTGCTGTTCCTCTCTCCTCATCCGCGGGCGCCCATCCTCCCATCACCATTTCCATCACCTGCCAAGGCAAGCCTGGGGTAGCCGTGGTGGATCAAATTCGGGCGATTGCCAAACATCGTCTCACGTCTAAAATCGAAACGATGTCGGCGGAGTCGTTGGCCGAGCTCGGTCGCGCCATTGGCCAAATTCTCCAACTCGTGGGCACGAAAGGATAAGAATGACTCGCCCTGCTTGGCCAAATTCCAAAACACTGCGCGTCTCTGCGGGATAATTTGGATCAAAAATTTTTATCTTCGTCAACCAGGTAGGGCCCGATCTACGCATCGGGTCGCCGTGGTCAGTTTACGGCCTTCAGCTTCGGTAGGGCGGACCATCCCTGGTCCGCCGGTGGATAAGCTGAAAGTTGCAATCTTAAACCGGCGCATCAGGGATGATGCGCCCTACCGCCGATAAACCCCATAATCCCTTAACCCCTTAATCCCCTCGAATCTCAATCCCTTTATCCCAAAATCCTTCGCGTCCGTGGCGTGAGAAAAAACTTTTCCGTGGTCGCAAACCGAAAATTTTCTTGCACTCGCTTGCCCGCAATACCGCTTTCTCCGCGGACTCGAATGCATAAATCATTCATTATTAATACTATCCAACTTTAGCAAAACAATTCAACCAATTATGACGATTGTGTGACAGGCAAAAATTTCCCCTTGATTTTGAACACAACGTGGTTTAGGTTGTCTCTTGTGAAGGAGATTATGAATATGAAAAAACTCAATGTCACTCTCGCAATCCTTGTCGCCGCTGTCATGGCGGGGAACGCTCAAACCGCCACGAGTGATGTGGTCGGTTATGTAAACCAAACTTTTGCTGCCGGATCTGATACGATTGTTGTCCCCCAGTTGTTACGCCCTGTTGAATTCGCAGGAGCTGTTAGTTCTGTGTCGGCATCAGGAGGTAATGCAACACTTGTATGTCCTAGCGCTACTTTCTCGGCTAACTCCTTTCAATACGCTGTAACGACACAACCGAAAACATATTACGCTATGGTAACTTCTGGAAATTTAACCGGAACTGGATTTTTGGTAGTTTCGAATGGAACTGGTGACTTCACAATTGCGCTGGACGGATTAACAGCCACATCAGCTGACATCACTGGTATAGAGGTGCGCCCACTTTGGACTCTAAATACTCTTTTCCCATCCTCTAGTGCGAATGTCACTTTTACGCCCTCAACTGGAACGACTGCAGCAGGTAGGCGCACACAGCTCTTGATGCCGAATTTCACTGGTAATGGCATCAACAGGGCGGCAAGTGCAATCTACTTTTACAACCCAACTCTGTCTGACTGGGTTGCAACAACTGCATCAGGGGTCAAAGCAGGAGATACACCCTTAGTTCCCTCTCAATATCTCATCCACCGAAACACTGGAGGCACTCCTGTCACGCTTAATGCTAGTGTAGTGGGTTCTGTTTTCAGTAAGGCTGGGGCTGTTTACCTTGGCACTCTCCCAACTGGTGCCAATGATACGCTGGTTGGTTTGGCAAGACCTACTGATTACAAGTTGTCCGAAATTGGTTTCACTGATACTAACTTCTTGCAGAGTGCAGGCACCACGGCAGCCACAAGAAGGGATCAAATTCTAGTTTATACTACTACAGGTTCTGGTATCAATAGGGCTCCAACAGCAATATACTTTAAAACTGGTGGTACATGGCGTGCCACAACTGCAGCGACGACTGCCGTCGACCCAGTAATTCCTGCTGGATCAGCAATTATCGTAAGGAAATACCAGTCTGACGGAAACGACAGGTTAGTCGTGAATAATCTCAATGTTTCACTCTAATAAAAATAAATAGAAACAAACAACAAACAACAAAGGTAAAAAAATATGAAAAATATGAAAAATAGAATCCTAGTAGTAGTTGCTATGCTTGCCGCTTGGATGCCGTGCCTTCAAGCCTCTACCCTGATGCAGTTTGAGTTGGGATTGGTGACATCTGGAGGTGCCAACGTGAACGGAACCGTCTTCTTTATCAGTAGTGGCACAAACACTACTTTTGATTCTGGAACATTCTCCGCAGGAGCAACCAGCATCATCAACGCAGCCGATTCATTGCTCTTCGCAAGCGCAATAACAGGTGGTGTTGCTGCAGGCAACTGGTCGGAGCTGTATGCATCTCCTGTAGCAGCCGGGCAGTCGATCACTGCTCTTTTTGTGAATGGCTTAACTACCAGTGATGTCAGTTATTCTACAGGGGCATTCCTGGGTGGCAAAAGCATCGGTCTAAGTGGTGGCACATCCTATGCTTTTGGAACGTACAGGAGTTCGACAGCTGATAAGATTGGAAATAATGTACCAGACGGCATTCCTTGGGTCCTGCCTGCCGATGCAGGTGCTACAGCTTCTCTAATTGCTTATTCAGGCGCTGGAGATTATGTAGGATCTGATCTTACTGCTAATCTCGCGACCTCTGCGAGTTTTCACCTTATTCCCGAGCCCTCCTCAGCATCTCTCTTGGCCCTCGGTGTCGCTGGGTTGGTTGCCTTGCGTATTCGCCGGAAAAGCTAAGTCGGTTAGTTAACCTTTCTTGTTGGCAAAGGGCGGATCCTTCGGGATCCGCCCTTTGTTTTTTGTGGGATGACCAAAAGCTTAAACTATGACGCTAGGTAGGGCCGCCTCTACGTAGGCGGCCGCCGTTGATAAGCTGAAAGTTCTAACCTTGAACCGGCGCATCAGGGATGATGCGCCCTACCGCTGAAAACTATCTTAACCCCTTAACCCCTTAACCCCTTAATCCCTCAATCCCTCAATCCCTTAACCCCTTAACCCCTTAATCCCTTCGGAACCTTTGCGTGAGATCCCTCCCCTCAAAACAGAATTGATTCTTTAGAGAATAAGAGAAACATAAACCGATGGCTCTGGATCGTATCCTCTTCCGTGCGGGGGCTACGCTGCGTGTGGTGAAGGGGAAAGGCATACCCATCCCCGAGAAAAATCTTTTGGCGATTTTCATCAAAGAGATCCGGGTCGACCCCCGCACCTTCATCTCTCGCGACTTCGGCCCGAATCGGGAAGGGATCATCGAACTGACGCTGTCGGGTCAGTCGACTGTCATCCCCTTCAGCGGACCAGGTCCAGTGAATGAGAAATATTTGCGGCGAGTTGCTTATCTTGGCCGAAATCCCGGCGGAGTTGGCATCAGCGTGGGTCTAACCGAATCGGACGAGGAGTCGCGTCGCGCCCTCGACAAAGCGGCCGGAGTGGCAGCAGCCCTTTCAGGGGCGATCCCCGGACCGGGAACGGTTTGGGGTCTGCTCCTAGGGCCGAT
>CAMCFB010000016.1 GCA_945874125.1 Verrucomicrobia subdivision 6 bacterium
CCCGTGAAAGTGGAGAGCTCGCTTGTGCGACTCATTCCGAAGGAGGATTGGACACTGGTCTCCCATCTTCTGATTGCTCACGGCAGGAAACGATGCAATGCCCGCAAACCCGACTGCGCCCAGTGCGAACTTCGAAAACTGTGCCCCCAGCGGTTTCTTAAGTAGATTGCTTACTTGAGATCTGTACTGAAAATATCGTTCTTTGATCCTGTAGCTGTGTCCGCCTTCCCGTCCTTGCCATAACAAACCCCTAATACTGACAGACGCAAATTTACAACAGAACCAGCGTTTGTGTAACTCAATGATCCTGTCTCTGAAGAATCGACAAGCACCAGGTATTGACCACCCCATGGATCATCCATTGTCCCATCTGCTTTTGCTCCTTCAAAAAAGCGCACTCCTTTTGGATTTGCAACTTGGCTATCTAATGAAGCAGTTGAGTCACCACTCAATACTTTCATTAGGGTCTTGATAGTGTCAGGGGAAGAGTTGCTTGAAAAAAGAGTTGCTTGTGAAAGCTTTCCTGGAAAGCGCCCATACTCCTGCTTGTACGCTTTGACTGCCGCCACAATCGAAGTCAGCTCCCCCTTCGCCTTTGCCTTCATGCCCGATTCAATCGCCCTGGGAACCGCGACTGAAATTAGCCCGACCAACAACCCGATGATCCCGAGCACCACCAGCAACTCCACCAACGTGAAACCCGTTCGGCTTGAGCATTTTACATTTTTTCTAAGAATTTCGTCCATAGATCTTTAATATCACCTTTCTCTTTTCCTGCGATGAAATATTCCGAACCCTCTATCTCGTTCACTCTTCCGGCCAAACCGTAGCCGAGCCTTACTTCTTGGCGGGCTTTTCGGGAGATTGAGGTGGATTTCCTTGGGGTAAGCGGGCGCCTTCTTGGCCTCCAGAAGGCATCGTGCCTTGGGGAAAGGGAGGCAATCCCGGCGGACTCATCCGGTTCTCGATCGGAATTACCGGACGTCTGACGATGGGCTGAGCTGGCGGTCGCAAGACGAGAATCACTTGGCAGACGGCGATGGTCAAAAGACTCAGCGCTACTAAGGCCAGACACACTTTCACATAAGGTTCAGGCTTCACGAGGGTTTCTTGGTTCATCCAAATAGCTTAAAGAGTCCGTACATATTGTGGAAAGCACGCTTTCCAGAGGTCGGTTTATTGGTTTATGATCTTAACCTTATTCGGTTGGCTAGGTAGCTCAGTTGGTAGAGCAGAGGACTGAAAATCCTCGTGTCGGGGGTTCAATTCCCTCCCTAGCCACTTCTCTTCGCGTCCTTTGCGTCGGCAATCCAAAAAGACTTTAGGGTTCAAATCCCCCTAAAGCACTTTCCCCTTAACTCTTCTCAACCTTTTTTCCGATGAGATAGTACGTTCGTAGTTTTCCTCGATTTCTTAATTCAACCTCCCCCCTATCCTCAAAAATATAACTATCCTCTAACCGTGCGTGAACACTCTCACTCACATGAATTTTCATGGGCTCGGCCGTTCCCTCCAAGCGGTTGGTAACATTCACCACATCCCCCCACAAATCGTAGGCAAATTTCTTTCGGCCAATGATCCCTGCGGCCACGGTTCCGCTATGCATTCCAATACGAATTTGCAGATTTCGGGACAACTTCTGGTTTTGGCTTTTCAGAATAGACAATGCCTCCAAAGAGAAGTCCGCCATCTGCTGGGCATGCGTGGGACTTCGATCCGGAACCCCCGCCACCGCCATATAGCAATCCCCAATCGTCTTAATCTTCTCCAACTTATACTTCTCGGCTAAGTCATCGAAGATTTCGAACAGCTCATTAAGAAGGTTGGTCACCGACCTTGGCCCGAGCTCTGCGGCCAGCTTCGTGAATCCGACCACATCCGCAAAAAGCACGGTAACTTCAGGAAATGTTTCGGCTTCGACCTTCTCTCCCCTTTGCAAACGGTCCGCAATGGCAATCGGCAAAACGTTGAGCAAAAGCTTCTCAGTGCGTCCCTTCTCTTTCTCCAATGCCGTTGCTTTTTCCCCGAGATCCGTCAGAGCCGTTTCTTTTTCTTTTTCCCTTTGATGGAGAATGGACGCCATCTGATTAAAGGCCGTGACAAGTTGGTTCAACTCCCTGACTCCTCGGATGCTTTGTATCTCGGCAAACTTCCCCTGTTCCAACTGTTCGACCGCAGCGGACAACAGCCGAATCGGCCGTAACACCAGCCGAAGAATCACCGTGTAGCCGATACTCAGCAAACCCAATAAGGCCAACGCCAGCACGAGTCCAAGTTGAACCCTGCGATGCACTTCTTTTTGCAGTCCGCTCACCAGGAACGATGTCCTCTGATTGACCATCTGGGTAAAGTCCCGAAGGGGCTTCATAATTTTCGCCTTGGCCTCATGATACTGCTGACTGTGCAGAATCTGAATGGCGAGTGGTTGATCAGGAGTTTTTTTAATCAGAAAGGATCCCGTTCCGTCATCAAACTCACCTTTCAAGGCATGCATCGCGATATTTTCCAGCTTTACGAGTGAATCGCTTTGATTTTGCGAATCTTTTAGAAGAGCAAACTCTTGGACGGTAAATCCAGCGCTTAACATCCGACTTTCTAGGGATATTTTTTCTCCCGCATCTGCGCTGTCCTGCTCCGCATCGCCGGTGACAAGGTCCCAGTAAATGTCGCTGTAGTCTGGAGGTCGGGGCGTCTCTCCGTTTCGAATGGTCAAAATACGGTTAAAGAACCTCTGGTACTTCTCGTTCCCTGTCACCGCGTAGGTGCGGGCCATCCGCGTCAAATCATCCGAGCTTTGACGAAGTTCATCCGCCAACTGATAGGAGTGATACTTCTGTAGTTGCGCCTCGGTTAGTTCAGCTGTTTTTTCGCGACTGACGAAGGCATTGGCCAACAGCAAAAGCAGTAAAACTCCCACCGAAACAAAAACCAGAGAAAGAAGTGTCTTTAGCTTCACCCGAAGAACATTATCCTAAAATCATTGGAAAAGCCTCAATAAAACAGTTACCAGAAAATCTTGCTTTCCTCTAAACACTTAACTTTTCCCACCTTGAACAAGGTCGCTTTTTCACAAAAAAGCGGATAAAATTGAACAATGCGAGTCCTTGTCACTGGAATGATTGCGGGAATGGACGACGCCGACTATCTGCGTCGGGTCGTCGCTCTCGGTCAGCGCAACCACCGCGAGATCAAGGTCTATAACGCCATAGATGACTTCACGAAGGCAGGGAAAAAACCTCTCGAACGTCTTTTGGGAACTACGGACTATGTTTTTGAACTGACCCGCGAGAAAGAGTACGAAAAAATCGGGTACGAGATTCAGCGAAACAATTATCAGGACGTCATTATTCGTGCACCCGCCACAGTTGAGTGGAACCGAATCAATCGAAAATTCAAGGATCAACGGGTTCTTCGGGATTTCATTAAACCCGACCTGATCGTCACCCTCATCGATGCGGAGTGGGCGATCAAACTAAAACTCGAAACCCTTCAGGAGGCTGACCCGTTCCTCATCGCTCTCAAGCAGCGGAACCATACTTTATACGATATCCTTTCATGGATGAATGAGGAGGTTAGCCTCTCCGAAGATTGGGCTCGGTACATGGGAGTGCCCCACTATGTCATCGCCGTGGGCGAACCCCCCGAGGCCCTCTATAAACTGGTGACCCATCCGAATCCCTGGGTTGTTTACGCCAGCTACTCGATGAGCTATGGAACTCCGGAGAAACGAAAGGAGATCGACCAGATCATCCACCGTCTCCGCAAGTACGCTGTGATTGTGGATCCCCAGTCGATTGAGATCGGAACCAATTTTGAGGGGGTGCCTGCCAGCGACCGGGAGTCCATATACGCATATACAGTTCATCGCGATCTGCACTGGTATGTCGGCAAAGTCCACGCCGTTGTCGCGATTCATCCCTATCCTGAGCGCCCACCCCTTTCCACGGGCATGATGGATGAACTGGGCCACGCCCGGGACTACATGAAGGCCCGCTATATGATCTTTCCCCGTGGCGGTTTCAGCCCCTTCACCACCGACTCCTACATCGAAAAGGGCCATCTGTTCGAGACCGCCGACGAGTTCTTTCATCATCTCGATACGGTTGAAAAAAGACCCCAATTTAAAGACGAACTCGTCCTCCAGGCTGAGTTTTTCAAGGGACAGTAATTGAGTTAAGCCCGCCTTTCAAAGGGGGCCTCATGACACACACCATCTCGACCCTGCCATCGATTTCTGTTAGGTTTTTCAGATGTCTTTGATTTCCAGAATCAACGAAACCACCCCTGCACAGACCCTGAGTTCACCAGAGATGCGTCGGTATGCCCGCCATCTCATCATGCCCGAGGTCACGGTTGAAGGTCAGCGCAAGCTTAAGGCCTCTCGTGTTTTGGCCATCGGAACAGGCGGCCTCGGCTCCCCTCTTCTCGCCTATCTAGCTGCCGCAGGGGTCGGACGCTTGGGTATCGTGGATTTCGACCGAGTGGATGAATCCAATCTGCAACGCCAAATCATTCACCGCCAAACTTCCATCGGCCAAGCCAAGGTCGAATCGGCCCGCCGCACGATTGCCGAACTCAATCCCCACGTGGAGGTGGTCACCCACGAACTCGCGCTGCGGTCGGACAACGCCCTCGAACTTTTCGCAGACTACGATGTGGTGGTGGACGGTACCGACAACTTTCCTACCCGCTACCTCGTGAACGACGCATGCGTTCTTTTGGGCAAACCCAATGTGTACGGATCCATCTTCCGCTTCGAGGGCCAGTGTACCGTATTCTGGGGAGAAAAGGGGCCCTGCTATCGCTGCCTCTACCCCGAACCGCCACCCCCAGGCAGCGTTCCGAGTTGCGCCGAGGGCGGTGTGCTGGGAATTCTTCCGGGAGTCATCGGGGTTCTTCAGGCCATTGAGACCGTAAAACTGATCCTAGGAATCGGAGACCCCTTAATCGGCCGACTTCTGCTCTTTGATGCCCTCAAGATGAAGTTTAAGGAGATGAAGCTACGCAAAAATCCGCACTGCCCAATCTGTGGTCCCAATAAAACCATTACAGGCCTGATTGATTATGAGCAGTTTTGTGGTTCCCCCGCACGTGAGGGGCCGGCACAGGAAGCACCCCAAGTTCCTGAAATCACCTGCGCCGAGCTCAAACAAAAGATCGATTCCAAGAAGTCCTTTGTCTTGGTCGACGTGCGCGAACCCCACGAATATCAGATTTCCAAAATTACGGGCTCTACTCTCATTCCGTTGGGCGAAATTCCAAACAGATGGCAAGAGATTCCCCAAGATCAGGAAATTGTCCTGCAGTGCAAAGCGGGAATCCGAAGCGCCAAGGCTCTTCTTTTTCTTCAGCAGCAAGGCTATAAAAAACTGCTCAACCTCAAGGGCGGGATCGATGCCTGGTCGGAAGAGATCGACCCCTCCCTCCCCCGCTATTGAATTTTTTTCAGCCTCTCCTTCTTCTTTGGCTGGTTGGCCCACTTTTGCAGGCTGGAGGTCTAGCCAAGCTCACCATTGGAGATCACGCCTTAGTCGTTGAATTAGCCACGGAACCGCAGGAGCAAGTCAACGGATTAATGAACCGGGCCTCACTGGAGGCTGATCACGGCATGCTCTTTATCTTCCCCCAACCGAAACAGGCCTACTTTTGGATGCACAACACCTCCATCCCCCTCGACGTAGCTTTTCTCGATTCGAAGGGAATGATTCTCGAAATACTTCCGCTGGTTCCTTTTGAAGAAAAACGTGTGGTCAGTAAATCGAGCCAAGTGGCCTATGCCATTGAGACGAACCGCGACTGGTTTGCCAGCCGCAACATCCAATCAGGGGATCAGGTAAAGGGTTTGCCGCGTTAAGCGGTTGGCAACAGATCAGAGTTTTCCAGCAACCTCATCGCTTTACCCAATAACGGAAAGGGATGATCCCTCCTTAGGGGTTGTTAGCAGTCCGAAGGGGGCAAAAGAATTGACCAAGCTATCTGTACTAAAGTTTATACTTTGCCCCAGGGGAGCAAAAACGATGACCCCGTTGTCTGGACTGAAAATTTATACTTTGCTCCAAAGGGGCAAAAGAATTGACCAAGCTATCTGTACTAAGATTTATACTTTGCCCCAAGGGGGCAAAAGAACTAAGCCCAGTCTCGCGAAAGCGAGGCTGGGTTACGCCACAGCATCAGCCAAGCCCTGAAGGGGCGACACAATCAATCCCATCCATATTTTTCCTGAAACGTAATTCCGCACTGATGCAGAAATTGCCTATATTCATCCTGAAAACTCTTGGCCCAGTGATGCTCCTTCTGATTTCGGATATATTGACACAAAGTATTGAATTCGACTGGATCCACTGAAAAAACCGCATAACCCGCCTGCCATTGAAAATCGCGCAAATCTTGGTGTTGGCTCTTCATCCATTTGGAAGAGTTGGCCTTTAGAGCGGACACAATCTCTGCGACCGATATCGTGCGCGCTAATCCCAGAAGAACATGAACGTGATCCTCTGCTCCGCCGATTTCAATCGGCCAGCAATCTTGATTGCGAATAATCCCGCCTAAGTAGGCATGCAATTGGTATCGAAATTCCTCCCTAATCCAAGGCACTCGACCTTTTGTCCCAAAGACGCAGTGAAGCAAAATTCGGGAAAGAGACTGAGGCATATCATCTATTCCGGCCTTTCAGGCCTGCGAATCTTTTTTTCATCACTTCCCAGCCCCGCTTTGCGGGACTGGGCTGAGCTCTCTTGGCCCTTTAGGCCAATACCCACTTACCACTCCCTTCCCAGCCCTACTTTGCGGGACTGGGCTGAGCTCTCTTGGCCCTTTAGGCCAATACCCACTTGCCACTCCCTTCCCAGTCCCGCTTTGCGGGACTGGGCTGAGCTCTTTAATTTCTCGTAAGGCGCTGATTGGTAAAAACACTACCCTATCCCCAAATCTGTCTGTCGAGTGTGCGGTACTGGATCGCTTCGGCTAGGTGATCGAGCAAAACCTTCTCACTTTCTGCCAAATCGGCAATCGTCCGCGCCACTTTCAGGATTCGGTCCAACGCCCGAGCACTCAGAGATAGGTTGCTCATCGCCCCAGACAAAAGATTCTTCGCCTCCCGATCCATCGGAACCCGTTTTCTTAACTCGCGCGGCCCCATCTGGGCATTGGCGTGAATCAAGGAAGTGGGCCCAAAACGGACCCTCTGGACCTCCCGCGCCCGTTCCACCCGAGCCCGAATCGTTGCGGATGACTCCCCCGGCGCCTCCGCCAGCAACTGCTCATGTTTCATCGCTGGCACTTCGAGGTGCAGATCGATCCGATCTAGTAGCGGTCCGCTGATCTTGTTCAGATACTTTTTAGCCGCCTGCCCATCCGACCTCGCTTCAAAATATCCTCTCGGGCTGGGATTCATCGCCCCGACAAACATAAAGCGTGCGGGAAACGTCATCGTTCCCGAGGCCCTCGAGATCGTCACCTGCCCATCTTCCAGCGGTTGTCGTAGCACCTCCAGAGCCGACCTTTTAAATTCAGGTAGCTCATCTAAAAAAAGAACTCCGTGGTGCGCTAAGCTAACTTCGCCTGGGGACGGATTCGCCGACCCCCCGATCAACCCGATATCGGATATCGTATGGTGCGGGCTTCGAAATGGCCGCTCCTTGACCAAGGCACCTTCGGAACGGATCAACCCAGCAACACTATGAATGCGAGTGGTCTCAAAAGACTCCTCCAAACTCATTCTCGGCAAGATTCCGGGCAATCTCTTGGCCAACATACTTTTACCCGAACCCGGCGGCCCGATCATCAGGACATTGTGATTCCCAGCCGCGGCGATTTCGAGGGCTCGCTTGACCGCCTCCTGTCCTTTCACTTCCGAAAAATCTTCGGCCGCTTCCGCCCCCGCCGACCCCTCCCTCTTGGCACTCCTCGGCGGCAAGTTTGCTTGCGGAATAGCCTTTCCATCGATTACTTCGGCCGCTTCCCGTAAATCTCGGACGGGCACGACCCGAACTCCCTCGACCGCACTGGCCTCCTCCGCGTTGGCCGTGGGTACAATCAGACCTTTGACCCGCCGGCTTCTGGCCAAAAGCGCCATCGCCAAAGCGCCCCTCACCCCTCGCACCTCCCCATCCAAAGCCAACTCCCCCACCACCATCCACTCGGCTAATCGCTCGCCCGAGATCTGCCCCGTGCAGGCCAGCAGGCCCAGCGCAATCGGCAAATCAAAACAGGGGCCCCCTTTTTTTAGATCGGCTGGAGCAAGACTGGCCGTGATAAATCCCTTCGGACAAGAGTAGCCGCTATTCCAAACCGCCGCTTTCACTCGCTGCCGCGACTCCTTCACCGCGGTGTCGGCCAATCCCACCACGACAAAGTTCTCCTTTCCCCCGCCCGCATCCACCTCCACCTCCACCGGCAACGCCTCCACCCCAACCACGGCCGCCGACCAAGTGCTCGCCAGATTTCTCATCGGCTCCACCCCAGACCCACATCCTCCAAAATGTAGGCGTGCTGAATCCAACGACACCTCGGCCACTGACCCGGCTCATAATACACCTCCACGATATCGAACCGAACCGGAGGAGGACGACAAGCCAGCTCCCGTAAATAGTGGTTCGCCGTTGCCACCAATCTTTTCTGTTTGGACCAGGTCACCGCATCCTCTGCCGCCAAGCGGGCCTGAAAGTGACGGGTCTTCACCTCCGCCACGACCAGCTCCGCTCCCTCCCGCCCCATGAGGTCGATCTCTCCACAGCGCGCCCGGTAGTTGCGAACCAGAATTTTTACCCCCGCCCGCTGCAGAAAGCGGGCGGCCACCCGCTCCCCATACCGACCCGCCTCCCGACTACTTCGCCATTCGGGGCACGGCCGCCGATCCCACGGGTAGAAACGATCGACGATGGATCGGACAAGGTCCGTGATCCCGCAAAGCACGGAGATGCTCCGCCGTGCCATATCCGCGATTTCTGGAAAAACCATACATAGGATATAACTGCCCAAATCGCAAAAGGGTTCGGTCTCGGGAAACTTTTGCCACAATAGAGGCGGCCGCAATCGAAGGGCAAATGCCGTCTCCCCCCACCACCGCCACGTGCTCTCTTCGCAAGTGCTTGGCCGGCAAGCCGTCTACGAGCACAACCCCGGAAAATTCCCCCAAAGCCTGCAAGGCCCGTCCCATCGCCATCTGGCTCGCCACCAGAATATTGTGCCTCTCAATCTCCTCCAACGAGGCCTCCCCTACCCCCCACTTCCCGGTCTTTCCATCGGTCAGCCGCTCAAAAAGCAGTTCTCTTCTCTTTGGGGTTATTTTTTTAGAATCGTCCAAGCCCTCAATCTCCGTCCCCTTTTTAGAAAAAAGAAAAGCCGCCGCCACCACCGGCCCGGCTAAAGCCCCACGACCCGCCTCATCTACTCCCACCGCTGGGGCACGACCCGCCAGCGCAATCTCTGATTTCCAGAGCGGAGGAATCTATTTTTTCTTTCGGGTTTCGACCACTTCCCGCACCGCCATGTCCGAACGACCGCGAAGGTAGAAAAGCTTCGCCCGACGGGGGTTCCCCTTCGTCTCCACCTCCACCTTTTCAATGCGAGGCGAATGCAGAGGAAAAATACGCTCCACCCCCTCTCCATAACTGATCCGGCGCACGGTAAACTGCTCATTCAATCCACGGCCTTTGCGAGCAATGACCGTCCCCGCAAACAGCTGCGTTCGCTCTTTGTCTCCCTCTTTGACCTTGGTGAAAACCTTGATCTTATCGCCCACACCAAAACCGGTGCGGCCCTCTTTGAACTGCTCTTTCTCTATCGCTTCAATGATCTTTGCGCTCATATTTTTTCTCCTTAGGAAGGGTAAAGCCTGCCTGTTTTTTATCTCCAAGTAAATCCCCTCTTCGCTCCCGCGTCCGGGCCAAAGCCTGACTCTTTTGCCATTTGCCGATCTCCGCATGGTGTCCCGAAAGCAAAATTTCCGGCACTTTCCTCCCCCGAAACTCCTCGGGTCGAGTGTACTGCGGGCCTTCCAAAAGCCCCTCCTCCCCAAACGAGTCTCCACTGGCCGAATCGTCGTTGCCCAGGACTCCTGGAATCAGCCGGACCATCGCATCAATCAGGGTCAACGCCGGAAGGGTCCCATTACTCAAAACGTAATCCCCCACCGAAATTTCCTCATCGATCCAACCTTCCCTCACCCGCTCATCGATCCCCTCATAGTGTCCACTGATCAGAAGCAGATGCCGATGCTCCCTTCCCAGTTGCACCACTTTGGCCTGATCCAATCGAGCGCCCTCTGGGGTCACATAAATCACGTGAGCCCGACCCTCCCCCTCCCCCCGCAAATGCTCGATCGCATCAACCAAAGGTTCCGCCTTCATCACCATGCCGGGCCCACCGCCGAAAGGTCGATCATCCACCGTGTGGTGTTTGTCCTTGGCGTAATCCCGAATTTGGTGAACACGAATCTCCACCAATCCCGCCCGTTGTGCCCGGCCTAAAATACTTTCGGCCAGAACCCCATTGGCCATCGCGGGAAAAAGGGTCAACAGATCGATCTTCACTGTCCGTCCCCGGCAAACTCCCCGTCCTCCACCTCCACAAAAACGTGTCGCCCATCTCGGCTCGAAGCATTCAAGAGAGAGCGAATCGCTTCGATCGTTCGTCCGTTTCGGCCAATGATGCGGCCGAGATCCTCCGGGTTAACCCGAATGCGAAAGAGGGTGCCCCCGTCTTCCGAAGTTTCCTCTACATCAATCTCATCCGGATGGGCGACGAGCCGACCAAGAACAAGTTCCAGAAAATATCGCATGGGAATCCTGTCCTCACCGGAAAGTTAGGCTTTGGGGGCGCGGCGGGCTTTGCGGATAAAGCTGGCGACCGTCTCACTCGGCTTCGCCCCTTGACCCACCCAATGGTCAATCCGATCCAGCTTCAGCTTCATGCCCTCATCTTTGCCCATCGGATTGTACGTGCCCACCAGCTCTAAAAAACGACCATCCCGCGGACTTTCTTTATCCGTTACGACCACCCGAAAGTAGGGACGATTCTTTTTGCCCTCTTTTCTCAAACGAATCACCACCGCCATAAGTTTATCTCCCTTACCGCGCCAACCGGTTGACCTGCGGCCCCTGAAGAAGGGCGATCTCGCAGTGTGTTGACGAAATGTAAAGCATATCGAAACCCCCGCCCTCTTCCAAGGACAAACTCCGTGCTCTCAACTCTTTCCGACCGCAATCGCCTCCACACACTCCAGCCAAGCGTGGATCAACCACCCGTGAATCTCCTGAATTCGGGACGTGTCCTCACTCGGCACCACAATGGCATGGTCACACAGCCCCTTCGCCGATCCGCCATCCTTTCCTAAAGCTCCAATGATCAACATATTACGACTTTTAGCGACTTGGATCGCTTTAAGAATATTGGGAGATTTTCCACTCGTACTAAAAACAATTAAGACATCTCCCTTTTGGCCAAACGCTTCCACCTGCCTGGAAAATACATCCTCGTACGACCAGTCATTCGCGATACAAGTCAAGGCCGAGCCATCCGCACAAAGGGCCAGAGCGGGCAACGCCCTCCGATTTCCCCGGTATCGTCCCGTCATCTCCTCCGCCAAATGCATCGCGTCGGCCGCGCTACCCCCATTTCCACAGGTCAGGACTTTGCCCCCAGCCTTAACCCTTTCCGCCAACGCCCGCCCCGCCGCTTCCACCGCTGGCACCAACGCGCGAAACCGCTGGATGGTCTCCTCTAAAGCAGAAAGATCGTGGGCAAGATTCATTCGGATGCTATGAGTAGATTCGCACGGAAAATGAAAATCGTCGAAAAATATCTTTGGCGCTCGGTCCTTGTTCCCCTGGCCTTTGTCATCACCGCTCTTTTCGTCCTGTGGCTCATGTTCGATATTTTCGATAAATTGGGTCGCTTGGTCGAAAAAAATCCCCCCTTCCCCCTGCTGGCGAAATACTTCCTCATCCAACTTCCCGACCTTGCTCAATCGATCCTCCCCGTCGCCGTTCTTTTCGCCACTCTCTTCGTTCTGGCCTACTTCTCGCGCCATCGGGAATCGGTCGCCCTCTTGGCCGCAGGCATGAGCCCGGTCACTCTGGCCAAACCTTTCTTGATCTGCAGCGCGGGGCTCTCGGTCATTCTCTACTTCCTCTCTTTTTCTCTCTCCCCCACCGCTCAGGCAGGCCGCGAAAAGGTGAAGAAACAGATTAAGCAGGAGCAGGTCGAGGAAAATACCTTCCAACAGATCGTCTACCGCTCTCCCATGTTGCCGGACGCGACCCAAAGCGAGATCTGGTACATCGGGCGAATTCAGTTGAAGGAGAAAAAAGCGGAAAATTTGGAAATCCTCTTCCGCTCCGAACCCGAGGGTCGCGACTTATCCAAGATCTTCGCCTCCTCGGCCACTTACCAAGGGGGCACCTGGCACTTTCACAACGCTCGCCGTGCGGACTACAGTGCATCCCAAGGCCAAGAAACCTTGGGACCCCTTCTGCCCGAACTGGTTTTGCCCGAGTGCACCGCTCCACCCGAAACGTTGGCGGCGAAACTTCTCCCGCCCGACGAGCTTCCTTGGCCCGACGTGGCTCGCCTTGCTTTCGATCGGGCCCGTTTAAACGATCGCCTCCGTGCCCCGTACGAAACGGAACATTGGAATCGGCTAGCCTACCCGCTGGCTTGCCCGCTTCTCTGTCTGTTCGGAGTCGCCTTTGGCATGACCGATGCACGGCGAAATGTGGCCGCGACGATTTTTAGCAGCGTTTTTGTCCTCTTCGGCTTCCTTGTCTTTACCCGTCTCTCCATTGCCCTCGGTCAAGGAAACCGTATTCCCTCTTTTCTCGCGGGAACTAGCTCAATCCTCCTTTTCGGTCTGGGCGGCCTCTACCTTTTTGCTGACAAAGTCGGCTGGTTGTGGGAACTCCAGGGATGGAGCCAAGAGCACCCTCGCGCCGCCGTCTGGCTTCGCCGCCTAGGACTGATCACATGAGTCGCTTTCATACTCTCACTTTAACATTTGTGGCCATGACCGCCCTCGCCCGCGATCCGGTTGAGTCGGTCCCACCCGATCCCATGGGAGGCGGAATTCCCGCCGCCACGAATGCACCCACCACCGCCCCAAAAGCAGAACCTACCGCCGATCCGATGGGCGGCGCCACAACCCCCACTTCCGACGCAACAACCAATCAGGCGGTGGAGGCCGTCGCGGAGCCTGCCACCCCTTCCGACCCAATGAGCGGCACGGAAAAAGAGGCAGAACCCACGCCTTCCGCCGAAAAAAAAGCACTCACCCCACCCAAACCTCCGCTCACTCCTGAAATTGCCAATCTAAATTTACCTTCAGAGGTCGAAGTCCCGAACGAAGACCCAGACAAAGTTCTTTTTCTCCCCGCCGGTACCTATCGGCAAATTCTCCAAATCCCGATCGATTCACCGACCATGCAATCGGCCAATCAATCTCGGGTTGAGCGGGGTCCAAAAGTCACTGTCGCCCCCGTCCTTCCCCCCAAACCAACCCCCAACACCAAACCTCTTTGGATCCGATACGAGTCACTCGAAAAAATCAAAATCGGTGGGGAAGAGCGCCGGGGCGGAATCGACCTTCCTGTCCACGGCCCCTCCGACCTCAAACCTCGGCTCTGGTACGCCAAGTCGGAAACAGCGGACCCTTGGAGTTCCCTCTTCTACTTTGTTTTCGGAGGGGCTGGATATAGCGTCGCCAATTTAGCGGGTTGGTCAGCTGGCAATGTTCGAGAAATCCCCGTTGAGTTCCCTTACCGCCTCATCCGAAAATAAGCGCTAAGGCGGTCCGCTGGTTGATGCGGTGGTAGTGGCGGGAGAACCTGCGGTGGGGTTAAGGGGCTGCCCGCTCACATCCAAAATTCTTGGGGTCACAAAAATCAAAGTATTCTTTTTGATCGCCTGCTCCGTCTTGCCCTGAAAGGCCCGCCCAAAGATCGGAATATCCCCAATGATTGGCACCTTTTCGTCGATCTTCTGAATATCCTCTCGCAAAAGACCTCCCAAAAGAAGCGTGTACCCATCACTCACCTCCACCGCCGGCAGGGTCAAATCTCGCCGAATAAATACTGGTTGTTGGATATTGTTCGTCATGATTGTCACCGCCGTATTGAAGTAGGATAGTGTGTAAGCCGAGTTAATTAGTGTTCCGTAATTAATAAAACCCTCAAAGTCGACAAAGCTGGGCTCTAATTCAAGTAGCACTCGGGTATTATCACCGGTAACGTCTGGCTTTACCCCCATCTTCACCCCAATCGGCACAGGATCACTGATTTGGGAGGGAAAAGAGCCAATGACAGTCTCTGGTCCTGGAACGCTAATAATACCGATTACCCCTGCCGATGTATTTGTGCTCGAAGCCTGAATTGTCCTAATCGAGGATTGTGGATCGCTGTACTCTTTGACATAGCGAAACTCTTGACTGACATCGATCACCCCCTTCTGGCCTCTCTTCAGAATAATGGAGGGGTTGGCTAAGACATTGGCACTGTTCTTTTGGGAAACTGCCGTAATCAATGTTCGAAACTGCATTCCATTCAAAATCGTCCCGCCTAGATCCATCGTGTTCAAGGAATAGGAGGTAGTTTGGTTCGTCCCCGCCAAAACACCTGACTGAAGAAAAGATTGCAGAGTATTATTCGGCAGGAGACCCACACCCTGAATCTGATTCAATTGTGCATTTACCCCTCGCTGCTGGGAAGCGCTGGGTGTCGCCCCGCCCCCATTCGTCAATAATCCAGCCGGAACGGGAGAGAGTAAGTTCACTCCCGAACCTCCCAAGGTCGAATTCACCGTAACACTATCCAAATCACTCTGGTTAATCTCGACTAAACGAATGCCCACCTGAATCAATAAGGTCTGCTCCTCCGCCGCACTGATCAGCTGGCCGATCATATCCAACATCTCCTGATTGTTTACCACTTTGAGCTGACTCGTTTTCTGATTGTAGACCGCGTAGGCCCCAGCAGGAAATTGGACCCCAAGGTCAGCCAACTTTTTTTGCTCACTTTGACCTGTGGCTGTGCTGGCACCCGCCCCACCACCAGCGGGGGCCGCACCTCGGAGCGCCCCACCCGCACCCGCATCATCTTTATCCCCTCCACCCTTAAAAAAGGAAGGGCTGACGGTAAAGGTCTGGGAGTTCAACTCGGGCCTCTTTTCGACCAGCGGTCCAAACGTAACCCCAATGTCGGTGATCCGGGCTTTCACCCCCGCAATTTGCGCAATGTACCGTACGACCTCCGCCAGCGTCGTTTGCCGCAGTCGAAGGGTAACGGGCTGCGGATTCGCTACATCGGTGCTCACCACAAAATTAATCCCGCCTTTGCCAGCTTCGGTATCATAGGTTCGACTCAAACTGATCAGGGCCCGGCGGATCGTCTCTAAGTCCGCCTCGGTGAAATCCACTTGGGGAATAAGCGTTTTCTGCATCTTTTGCTCAAGCTGATAGGAAGGCGAAGCCGTCAGAGCACCCGCAATCTCAATTCCACCCGTCGATTGATTGTTTTTCGGATAAATATTGTTCCATGCCTCCCGCACTTCTCGTCTTCTCTCTAAATTAGATAAATCTCGCGCCTTTTCCGCCACCAGCGCCCGCTCCTCATAGATCTTTTTGATCCCCTCGGTCGCAGTTTGATTGAAAGGATCCGCATCTAAAACGTCCTCATACCGCTTCTCCGCTTTTTCCAGTTGGCCCGTCTCCCGCAAAGCTTGCGCCTCTTCCAACCCACTTCGAACAATGTTCAGCCGATCGAAAAAAGTGGTCGTTAAAGCCGGATTCACATCCTGGTCCCCCACAGTGCCCCTCCGCAGAACCTCATCACTCTGCTGGAGTTGGGCCAAAGCCTTTTCACTACTCGGATCGTACTGCAAAGCAGAGAGAGCCCTCCTCCTCGCTTCCGGCCAATGGTTTGTTTGCGCCGCCGCCTCCGATAGAGCCGCCTGCAGTTTAGCCAGAGTCCGCTGCACATCGATCGCCAAAGCCGTGTCTCGAAGTGTTTCAGGAAGAGCCTGATACGCTTTCTCCAAGGCCTCACACCCTTGGGCGCTCTGACCATCCGCCACCATCTTTTTGCTGGCTGTAAAAGCCGCCTGTAAGGGTTGCAACATCTGCTCCCGTTTTGCCGTCTCCTTCTCCACCTGCTCCTGCAAAGAGGTGGCCATGAGAGGAGCCCAGCCCATAAACCCAAAAAAGAGGAGAAGGAGCAGTTTTTTCATGGGACGGAGGGCATCATCTCGGCCGAACCACCTTGGGCGAATTCAGGATTTTCCTCGTCCTCAGGGAAGACGAGTGACCCATCAGGATTAATAATTCGCAAAGTACAAAAGATCACCAGATTGCTCTTGATTTTCTGCGATGCCTCACTGCGAAAAAGCCTGCCCAGCATCGGAATATCCCCGAGCAAAGGAACTTTATCATCTACCAACTGAACCACGTCGGAAATCAAACCCCCCATTCCGACCGTTTCCCCATCAATCAGTCGAACACGACTTTGCAATGATTTTTTCGAAAAAATAGGCACCAAATAAGGTGCAGCTCCAACAGTCGTGTTGTTGACCCCAGTGGCAACTGGATCCAATGGCGCTGCCGAAATGAGAACCCCGTAATCCACAAAACCCTCGAAATCCTCCACCAAAAGATTGGTAAAATCGAGGTCCACCGCTTTGGGAATTGAGGTCGACTCTCCTTTGACCTCCAACGTCGTGCCGATTTTTCGGCTCTCAAAACCCGTCGGATTCGACGGGAGAATAAAGCCCGCACCCACCCCTTGATCATTATTGGGAACCGTGGGCTGGGTATAGGTAGTCGGATAGTACATTTCTCGGGCAATCACAATTTTCGACTGCTTGCCGTCCGCTAAGGTTACCCTCGGAGCCGCCACCAAATCTCTTCCGATCGCATTCTGCAGTAATTGCAGCACCGCCGCAAAACCGCGCCCAAAAACCTGTGCATTCACTCCGACCTGATTCGAAGCATCCTGCGGGTACGTCGGGTCCAGTAGCGACTGGAGAGCCGTGATCGATCCACCCCCTGGATTGATACCGGAGGTGCCCCGCAACCCGTCCGTCCCCCCCGTCGCGGAAGCTGGATTGTAAATCGCCCCAGGTGATCCAGGGGCAGGGATCGACGTATTCCCGTTCATCTGCAAATTAAAGGTGAAGTTTTTCACATCATTTTCGGTGAACGAGAGAAACTTCGTTTCGACCTCAAACTGCTTCTGCGGCGGCTCCCCCTGGGCATCCCGAATTCTCTGCTCAATTTTGTTCAGCTCATTCGGCGTATTTCGAACGACCAACTTACCCGTATCGGAAAAGCAGGCCGCCGAGGAATCCGCCAACGTGGTATTGACCCCGATGCTCTCTAAAACCAGCGCGCCAAGCTCCTTCGGAGACATTCCCGGCTTACCCATGTTCGCCAACAGACTGGGAGGAAGATTGTAGCTTCGAATCTGTAACTCCCCCCCCGTCTCCGTCACCGGCAAAATAAAAACCGCACTGTTTTCCACGTCATACCGTAATTTGTCCCCGCCCCGAATCTGATCGCAAAGATACTTGAGCGCGGTCTGCAACTTAACTCCACGCAACTCTAAACTAATCGTCGCCGCCTCGGGATCCACCCCCTCCGCCGCGGGCGGTAACCGCAAAACAAAGTTGATACCCCTCTTTTTTGGATCGTTCTGCTCACTCAACCTCTGTAACTCCTCCACCGCCGCCCGAACAGGCTTCTCATTAAAAACGAGCTCCGGAATCTCGATCGTGGAGAGAGCCTGTAAGATTTCCGCCGCACTGGATGCCCCCGCAGAACCCGTCGCCCGCGTCTGCTTCGGATCAATAAAGGCAGGCTTGGGTGGCACCCAGGCCTCCGTCACCTGAGCCATCGCTTTGACCCGACTGGCATCGTACCTCTTATCCGCCATCAACAGTCTTTTCTGCTCCACCACTTCGATCTTTTTTCGTGCCGCCAGATTATAGGGATCAATTCGCAGCACATCGTCCAACTTCTGCCTCGCCGATCGGTACTGACCTGTCTCCGTTAGTTGATCGGCTAATGAGAGCAACTTTTTGATCTGTTTCGTTTTCTCAACCAAATCCGCCGTCGCCGCTGGGTTCCCATCGAAAGGGTCACTTACTCGTCCCGCCTCCTCCTGATAGGTAGCGGCCTGCTTCGCCACCAGCGGATTTGTCGGATCGAAATCAGCCGCCTGCTTCATCAGGCCGGCTGCCTCTACCATGTTGCCCTTCTTTTCCTGCGCCATCGCCTGCGCCGCCAGAGCCTTGGCCACCCCCGTCCTGGCCCGATGATAGAACCCCGCCGTGCTGGTTTGCGGATCGGTCTGGTTCATCACCAACCGAAACTTCGCCTGCGCATGTTCCCACTCCCCCGCTTGATACAAACGCTCAGCTAAATCTAAATTCTCATTCAGCCGAAAGATCGCTTCCCGCCTTCGGTCGATTTCCCGCTGGGTCAATTCCGCCGAAGATTGGACTCGAGGAGCAATCTCAACTTCCGCTTCGCTCTGCGCAACTTCCTCAGCCTGGACCCCGTACGCCAGAAATCCTAGCCCGACCAGAATGAACAAACACTTCTTCACCGAGGTAAAATATACCAACCTTCCACCTTGCGGGGTCAACGCTACCCCCTGTCGCGCGTGAAGAACCTACCAACGACTCGGAAAGTTTTGTGAGTATCTACTTGGGCAAGATAGTGACCATCTCACCCGCTGGCTCAATGCGAAGGGTTACCTTTTGCCTACTTGCCTCCATCACTCCGAAGGTCCTTTCCGCATAAGGAAATGTTTGGCCAACTCGGAAGGGCCCCATCTCCCCTTCCCCTGGGACGAGGGAAATTAGTCGCACATCGCCGACCGACCACTCCACTCCGCGCGACTTTCCTCTCTCATCAATCTTGAGTGCGACCGTTCCACCCAATCCATCCTTTCTTTCCAATACCAACGACGAATCATCATACTCATTTTCCGTTTTTGTCCTTTCGTCCATCTTGATGCCTTTGTCCTCTTTGTACTCCTTCACCCCTATGGCAATGGCATGAGGACAGTCATTGGCCCCCCCTACTTTCGTCTTGGCCTCCTCCGCGCTCCTCACAATTTCCACCCCCTTCCCTGTAGCCAGTACCCATAATTGGTCCCCGATCACGACATCCACATCCTTGGGTTTTCCAACCGATTTGAAACGCAAGGTATAACGCCCCTCGGATTTACCCGAAAAGCTCACCGCCATCTTCGCCGGATCCACCGAGGCAATCTTTACCTTGACCCACTTCGAAGGACTGCTTTTGGGATCTCTCGGATCGGTCTTTTTTTCAAACTCCTCCAAATTCGTGAAACCATCCTGATCCTCATCCTGCTGCGCCACCTCCGGATCTTCTGGGGAAAAATTGTACTGCAGCTTCCAGCCGACCTGCATGCCATCATCCGTGACTTGAGACGGGTTCAGCGGCTGCACCGGCTCCGCCTCTTTCGGCAAAAAAACCAAGCTGCGGGATACAAATACCCGGTGGCCTTTGCTCTCATCCTGAAAACCTTTTTTCTTTCCCGCCAACTCTCCACTCTTTGCCATCAACTCAGCCGCTTTTTGCTTCAATTCCGCCACCACTGATTTTCCTCCCCCCGCTTGGCTCTCCACCGGTTCAGGCCAACCCGGCTGGAACAAACCAAAAACGATTCCCACTAGCCCAAGAGCCACCAAGATGCCCAAACCTCCCCACCACGATGGAGAAAGTTTCACGTGCTCTTCCCCTTCTCCACCGGCTTTCCTGGGGCAGGCGCCCTCCATCCAACGAAATCAACCCGCAGAACCACTTTCACCCTTTCCTTCCCTGCCAAGACCATCAGCAAGGGCGGTTTCGCGGGCGCATTCGCCCCACCCCGTGCACCCTCGGCCTCCACCCCCTCTTGCGCCGGGACGCCACTCCCACTTTGCTTTTTAGGGTCCACCGCAAACTTTTTCGCAACCTCACTTCTCTTGGGAAAATCCTTCAGGTCGTTCTCTAAGTTCAGATCCATGACGATAAAAAGCCACGGGTCTTTCGCTAATCGCTGCATAAACCCATAGAGCACCTCCGGAGAACACTCCATCTGGATCGTATATTTCTCGCGCACGACTCCACTCGCATCCACCGCCGCTTTCGGCTTCTCCGCCGGTGCATTCGACTCCTCCTTGCCCCCGGCCGTCGGCCCCACCAGCGACTGCAAAATACACTGAGTGGGGTACCCCTCCTTAGCCTCACTCTTCGCTTCCATCAAAAGCTTTACCAATCTTTCCGATACGGAAAGTTGACGCGCCAAAGCCGGCACCTGATCTGCGGGCGGGTTCTGCTGCTTAAACTCCTGCAGCCCCAAATAAAAGTCATTCGCCAAAATAACTCCACTGTTGCCCCCCTTTTTTCCCGCACGCTTGGCCAAAGCATCGTTCGCTTGAATCAACCGATCCTTCCACTGATTCGCGTCTTGGGACCAAGGTTCTCCCTGCCCCGACGCCTTTTCGTACCCTTCCCGCCAACTCGCCACCAGTGCCTCCTCCCCCTGGCCGATCTCCTCGGCCAACTTGGCCACCTCCGTCGCCTCCTTCCGCGCCGCCCCCGCCCCGCCCGGTCGGCTGATAATTGCCGCCAGTTCCGGCTTCATTTTTTTCTCAGCCAAAGCTTGGGCTTGCGTCTGCACCTCACCCAACGAACTCCACCCAAACCACGCCAAGGCTCCGACCAAAAGCAGAAATCCGCCCCCCCCTGCCGCGAGCAAGATTTGCGCTTGCGTCATTTTCCCCTTCATGGTGATGCCGGCTTTTTCGCCGCCTCCGCTGGCAACACTCCCCCCACGGGCCACTCCGCCTGCATGGCAAAACGCAACGCCACCTGCTCCGTTTTGCCGTCCACCCGCTCCGGATTATCTCTCTGCGTCGTCGTCACATTTTGGAGGATTCCCCCTTTGGCTAGCGCCAGACGAAAATCCTCCACCACCTTCGCATCCGCCGCTTCCGACTGCGTCTCAAAAAATCCCCCGATCTCTAACATCGGCACCTTGGGCTGGGCGTTCGTTGCTTTTGGCGTCGCACCGCCCTCCCCATCCCCAGAGGCATCCCCACTCAACCTAAGGGAGGTCACCCACAATCCAGGCAGTGTCTTAGACCGAATCTCCTCCAAAAGGAGAGGCCACCTCATCCTCTCTCCCTCCAAGGCCACTGCCTCATTCGCCAACGCCAGAATCGCATTGGCCTTTTTCTGCTCGGCCAACACCTGCGTTAAAGCCGCTTCCGCATCCTCGACCTCGGCACTTTGTGGCGTGATCACCCCTTGAAGCCGCATCGACTGCCAAAAGCCATGAACCCCAGGCAAAAGGAGCATCAGCCCTAACCCAACCGCCGCCGCCACCAGCGCCGGCCGATCCTTCGTCCGATTCGCCGCCGCTTTCTGCTCCGACCCTAAAATATTAATCTTACATGGACTGTCCGGCAACGCCCTCAAGGCTGCCCCCACCAAACTGGCCCAAGCCGGAAAGTTTTTCGCAAACTCCGCCCGATTCAGACTCGGCCCCATCGCCATCCGACGGAACGGCTGAAAAAACTCCACCGGCACTTTTAATTTCTCCCGAAAGAAAAGATCCGTTAGCCCGAGAGCCGATCCTCCCCCCGCCAGCAAAACCCGCGTCGGCCGACTCCCCGCCTGCTGGCTGCGATAAAATGTGATCGAGCGCTCCACCTCCGTGTGCAAACGGGTCATCACCCCGCGCGCTAATTTACTCATCCGCGCCACCTGCTCATCCGCCGGCTCCTCATACGAACCCCCGGGATGGACAAACCCTTTGGCCTTCTTCAAAACTTCCGCCCCCGCAAAAGACTCCTGCAGATCCGTCGCAATCGCCTGGGTCACGCTGGCTCCTCCCAATGGTACCACCCGACAAAAAATCTTTTTTCCCTCCACCATAAGAATGTTCGTCGCCCTGGCCCCAATCTCCAAAATTAAGGTGCAGGCCTCCACCTCCGGATACTGATACCGAAACGCGTTAATCAGTGCCGTCGGCGCCAAATCCACCATGTCGGTCTTCATTCCCGCCGCCGAAGCCGCCGCCATCGTCTCGGTCACCGTTTCCCTCTTCATCGCCACGATCAGGGCCTCCAATTCCGCCGCCCCCGATTGGCCTGGAGGAAAAACCTGAAAGTCCCAACACGCTTCCTCAATCGCCGGAACCGCCTGCTGAGCCTCGAAACCCACCATCTGCTCGACTTGGGCAGGGTCAGTCATGGGCAGTTTAATCACTCTCGTAAAAACCGACGGTCCCCCCAAACATAAGGTGCAAAAACCGTTTTTGATTCCCATTTCCTTCGCCAGCGCTCCGACCGACTGTAAAACCGCCGGAAAAAATTCGGCTGGCTTGGCCGGATCGATATTCAGCTCCATCGCCCGCAACTGCGTCAGAACTGGAAAGCCTCTTTTATCGGGAGAAACTTCCGCGATCCGAATTTCCCCCGCCCCCACATCTAGCACCAATCTTCGCGCAAATGTCGCCATAGAAAAACGGCCGCGACGTCAGGGCTTTTTCGGTTGGGGATATCGCTTGTAATCTTTCGGCCAAAAAGGCGTGTCGTAGATCGGCAGGAGGGCCCCGCTTAGCTCTTGGGCATCCGCACTCTTGTTCCACTGCTCATCTTTTTTGCCACCCCGCCCACTCGGCCCTTTTTCCTTCGTGCTTTGCAAATCAAAGACCTCCTCCACCGGTGCCCCGGCCTCCGTTGCCTCGACTTTCAAATTCATCATCGATTTTGCCCAATCCTGCTCTCCCCCCGACTTGGTTCCCGCAAACCGAAGAACGGAAGCCGGAGGCAAGAACACGCCCGCATAATGTTTTTTCCCGGCCGGCACATCCCGATAGGTTGCCTCTCCCGTCAAAACGACAAACTTTTCCACGTCCTTTTTTCCCGCCTCAGGGTTGGGCACCACCTCGTACCCCTCCAAGTAAAATTTAAACTTCACCTCCGGGGTAAACTTGTTCGTGGTCGAAAAAGGCACATCGATCCGCAACCACCGCCCCTCTTGTGTGGCCTTACTATCCTCCACCGCCGGCGCCGGCTTGCCCCCCGTTCCCACCGAATCAGGCACAGACACCAAATCCATCTCTAACTCCTGCACTTTACCAAACGATAAGTTTTGCTCCTTCTTTTTTTCCTCCTGCGCGAAGGCGACCCCAAACCAGCCCAACACCAAGCCAATCCCAAGGATTCTCAAAGATTTCATTTCTCATAATCTAAAGGGGACAAGATATGGGTCAATGGAATTGAACCCCATCGAACCCATTCCCCACCCACACTCTGGGCAAAAGCCAACCCTAACTGTCGTAAGCCAAATTCGGCCGCAACCATCGCTCCACCTCGCTCACCGCCATGCCTTTTCGCGCCGCATAATCCTCCACCTGATCTTTCCCCAGTGGCCCCACCGCAAAGTACCGCGCCTCCGGATGCCCAAAATATAGCCCGCTGACCGAGCTGGCCGGAGTCATGGCGCAATTCTCCGTCAGCTGAATCCCCACACTTTTTTCGGCACCCAACAACGCCATCAGCCCCCTCTTTTCCGTATGATCCGGACAGGCCGGATACCCCGCCGCCGGCCGGATGCCGCGGTACTTCTCATCAATCAGATCCTCCTTCGACAACCCCTCTCTCTTGCCAAATCCCCACGCCTGCCGAGCCATCTCATGCATCCTCTCCGCAAAAGCCTCGGCACACCGATCCGCCAATGCCTTCAGCAGAATCGCCTGGTAATCATCATTTCCCTTTTCCAAATCCTTCGCCCAATCCTCTACTCCATGACCCGCCGTCACCGCAAAAGCCCCCAAGTAATCCTTTTTTCCACTGCTCACCGGAGCGACAAAATCGGATAAACACCGGTTCGGCTCCCCATCACTCCGGGCCATCTGCTGCCGCAACCCATGCACCTTTGCCCTCACCTTCTTCCGAGTATCGTCCTCATACAAAAGAATGTCGTCCCCCTCCGAATTCGCCGGGAAAAAGGCAATCACCCCTCTCGCCCGAATTTTCCGATCGCGGACAATCTTTTGCAAAAGGATCTGGGCATCCGCGAAGAGCTTTTTCGATTCCACCCCCACCACTGGATCCTCCAAGATTTTCGGGAACCGCCCCCGCAACTCCCACGCGTGAAAAAAGGGCGACCAATCAATGTACTCCGCCAACTCCCCCAGAGGATAGTCCTCGAAAACCTTTACCCCTAGAAACTCCGGTTTTTCCGGGTCCCTCGTCCAATCCAACTTCGTGCCCCTTTTTCTCGCCTCCGCAATCGAGAGCAACTTCTGCGCTGCTCGCCTCGTCTCATAATCCTTTCGCGCTTTGTCCTGATCCGCCCGAACCTGAGTCAAGTACGCCTCCCGATTTTCCGGGGACAGCAACTTCTGCGCCACCCCAACCACCCGCGACGCGTCGATCACATGCACAACCGACCCATGATACGCCGGGGCAATCTTCACCGCCGTATGCGCGGCACTCGTCGTCGCCCCGCCAATCAAGAGCGGGATCTCAAACTTTTCCCGTTTCATCTCTTGCGCCACCGTGACCATCTCATCCAGCGAAGGAGTGATCAGCCCGCTCAAGCCAATCACATCGACCCCGTGCGCCTTGGCCTCGGCCAAAATCTTTTCACACGGCACCATGACCCCCAAATCGATCACCTCGTACCCATTACAGGCCAAGACCACCCCCACGATATTCTTGCCAATGTCGTGCACATCTCCCTTCACCGTGGCCATCAAGATCTTTCCCGCCCCCTTGCTCTTATCTCCCGCCGCTTCTTTTTCCTTCTCCATAAACGGAGTCAAGTAGGCCACCGCTTTTTTCATCACCCGAGCACTCTTGACCACTTGGGGAAGAAACATCTTGCCCGCACCAAATAGATCGCCCACGTGCCGCATCCCACCCATCAAAGGTCCTTCAATCACCAGCAACGGTCGCCCATACTTTTGTCGCGCCTCCTCTGTATCCACATCGATATGATCCGTAATTCCCTTTAACAAAGCGTGCAACAACCTCTCGTCCACGCTTCCACTCCTCCATACCTCATCCTTCACCGCCGCTTTCCCCCCCGACTTCACCGTCTCGGCAAACTCCAACATCCGCTCGGTGGCGTCCGGCCGCCGATTCAACAAAACATCTTCCACCCGCTCCTTTAAATCGGCCGGAATCTCCTCGTACACCGCCAACTGCCCCGCATTGACAATGGCCATATCCAGCCCCGCTTGAATCGCATGGTACAGGAAGCAGGAGTGCATCGCCTCCCGCACCGGATTGTTCCCCCGGAAGGAGAACGAAATGTTGCTCAATCCTCCGCTCGTTTTACAGCCCGGGAGAGTTTTTTTTATTTCTCGAACCGCCTCAATAAACTCCACCGCATAGTTGTTGTGCTCCTCGATTCCAGTCGCCACGGTCAAGATGTTCACATCAAAGATAATGTCTTCGGGAGCTAGCCCTGCTTTCTCCGTCAGTAACTGGTAGGCCCGTCGGCAAATCGCCACCTTTCGCTTCGCCTCCGCCGCTTGCCCCTCCTCATCAAACGCCATCACGATCACCGCCGCACCATACCGCCGCACTTTTTTGGCCTGCTCGAGAAAGACCCTCTCCCCCTCCTTCAAACTGATCGAATTCACCACCACTTTTCCCTGCACACACTGCAACCCCGCTTCCAAAACCGACCACTTCGAACTGTCGATGATAAAAGGAACCCTCGAAATCTCCGGCTCGCTCCCGATCAAATTCAGAAAACGCGTCATACTTGCCTCGCCATCCAAAAGCGCCTCGTCAAAGTTTAGGTCGATCAGATTCGCCCCCGCCTCCACCTGCTGACGAGCCACCGCCACCGCCTCCTCAAACTTCTCCTCTTTAATTAAGGCCGAAAATTTAGGCGACCCCGTCACATTCGTCCTCTCCCCTATGGCCGTGAATGACCCCCCCGTTCCGATCGTATACGGCTCTAACCCCGCCAAGACGGTGTCATGACTCCTTGGCGCCACCACCCGAGGCTTCGCTTTCGCCACCGCCTCCCCAATGGCCGCGATATGTTCGGGAGTGGACCCACAACAGCCACCCACCATGTTCAGAAATCCTGCCTGGGCAAACTCACCCAACACCTCCGCCATCTGCTCTGGCGTCTCGTCATAGCCACCAAAAGCATTGGGTAACCCCGCGTTCGGATAACAACTAACGTAACAATCTGCGATCCGCGAAAGCGTCGCCATGTACGGCCTCATCTCCTTCGGCCCCAAAGCACAATTGATCCCAACACTGAATGGGCGCGCATGCCGAATCGAATGCCAAAAAGCCTCCGTGGTTTGACCTGAAAGTGTCCGTCCCGATGCATCCGTGATCGTGACCGAGATCATCACCGGCAACCGATATCCCAACTCATCAAACACCTCTTCCATCGCCCACAACGCCGCCTTCAAATTCAGCGTGTCAAAAGTCGTCTCCGGCAGGAGCACATCCACCCCTCCCTCAATCAAGGCACGGACCTGCTCCCCATACGCCTGCGCCAACTGCGTGAAGGTCACCGCCCGATACTCCGGTCGATTCACATCGGGCGACATCGAGGCCGTGCGGTTCGTCGGGCCCACCGCTCCCGCCACCCAGGCCACTTTGCCGGGATTTGCTTTCAGATATTCATCCGTGACTTGGCGGGCCAACCGTGCCGCCGCCAGATTGATATCCCGGACCGAACTCTCCAACCCATAATCCGCTTGCGAGATCGAGGTCGCATTAAAGGTATTGGTTTCAATGATTCCCGCCCCCGCCTCTAAATAGGCCCGGTGAATGCCCCCAATGATGTCGGGACGAGTGATCGAAAGCAGATCGTTGTTCCCCTTGAGGTCGCTGGGGTGCTGGGCATAACGCTCCCCACGAAAATCTTTCTCCTCTAACTTATGCCTTTGAATCATCGTCCCCATCGCCCCGTCCATCATCACAATCCGCTCCCCCAGCGCTTTTTCCAGCTGGCTTCTCCGCAGAACAATTCGCTCCTTCGTTTCCATGGCAAAAGCTTAGAGAGAAACCTCCCGCTGTCCACTAATATATCATCATATCATGATACATCGATATATTCGTCCCCGCCGACGAACCTTTGCCTTGGCCAAATCCAGCCGCACGATACTCTTTCCCCTTCTCGGCGCTGTCGTCTAGAGGCCTAGGACAGGTCCCTTTCAAGGACCATACACGGGTTCGAATCCCGTCAGCGCCAACTACTTTTTCTTCAACCCCAGCCAAGCCTCCGCCAACTCCCAATCGGACGGCACGGTAATTTTTAAGTTGGGCTCGTCCGCCTCCACCAACACTCCCTTCACCCCAGCCAACTCCGCCGCCGCCAAACAATCGGTTACCGTCATGCCCTCCGCTCGCGCCCGATCCAGGCCAGCCCGCAGCACCCCCGCCCGTACCACCTGGGGCGTTTCCATTCTCCACAAACCCTCTCGGTCCAAAAGTTTGACTATTTTTCCCTGCCCATCCGCTTGCCGAACCGTATCGGTCATTTTCCGAGCCGCCGCTGCCGCCCCCACCACCTGCGCCCCCTGCATGACTCTTTCGATCAACCCCACGCTCGTCAAAACCCGAGCCGCATCGTGCACCACCGCCCACTCCACCCCACCTCCCAAAGACTTCAACCCCTCCCCAACCGAATCTTGCCGCTCCCGCCCGCCTACGATGACCTCGACTCTTTTTGCTTCCGGACCAAGATTTTTCCCAACCCAATCGGCCGCGTCCTTTCTCACATCCTCCCTCACCGTCACCACCACCTTCTCGATCCCCTTACTCTTCAGCAAAACTTCCAACCCGTAAGCCAACACGGGTCGACCCGAAATCTCGGTCATCGATTTGTCATGCCCCAACCGACGACCCTGCCCGGCCGCCAAAAGAATCGCCCCAGCACCTCCGCTCACGGACGAGAACGCTCAATCGGAGCGGTTTTTTTCTCCGACTTCTTGCCCTGATCCTCATTCCCCTTCGCCGAATCATCACTGTAAAACAAGACCCCGTGCTTTCGTAAATTCGCCATCAGATTTTTCATATCCTGAGCCATCTTTTCATCCTTCATCATCGTGTACAAAGGCCCCTTGCCGTTCTTCGCCTCGTCCAACAACTCCTGCGCCGACTTGGCAAAGCCATCCACCCGCCGCGCGGCCGACCGAATCTCATCCAACGCCGGCCCCGCCGAAGCCAGCATCGCATTCAAGCCCGCCTCCTGCTCCCCCTTCACTCTCTCCCCCGCCTGAATAAAAGTTCCATC
>CAMCFB010000017.1 GCA_945874125.1 Verrucomicrobia subdivision 6 bacterium
GGCAGGGCGGGGGCGGGTTTGGGGGGTTGCTGGGCTGGTTTAGCGGTGGAGGGGCTGAGGCGGGCGGAGGGAGGGGGGGAGGCGGGGTTGGCGGAAAATTGGCTATCGCGCATGGTCAAAGAATCGTCCTTTTTTCCGTCTTGGCCGCCGAGGGTTGGGTCGGTCCCATTGACAACCTTGCTGGAGGCCGCGGTATTACGATCGCTTTGCAGGGCAGTTCTGGGGTCGGGCTTATCGACTTCTTTGAGGCCGGAGGCGTCCGCAAATTGAGATTGCATGGGGGGTGCCATGGTAGGCGAGGCGAGGCGTTGAATTTTTAAATTGGTGCGAAGGGGAGGTTCGGGGTTTTTTTTCTGGAGGGCAGAAAGCGTTTGGGAGGAGATCCAAAAGAAGGCAAAAAGGAGAAAGTAGAAAATCGTGAAAATTCCAGCAATGATCATGTCGCGGCGATCGCGATCCGCCTCAGCGGCGTAGGGGCTGGAGGAGAACTCGGTGGGAGGTATTGCCATCGTCATGGGATGAAAGTAGGAAGCAAGGTCAGTTACGACAAGGTCGCTGGTTTAGTTGTTCGGACAGGAATGAGCCGATCGATCATGACGTAGAAGGCAGGAACGAGGTAGAGGGTAAGGAAGGTGGAGGTGAGCATGCCGCCGACTACGGCGACGCCCAAGGGGCGTCGGCTCTCCGCTCCCGCACCTAAACCGAGAGCGATGGGGATGATGCCAATGATGGTCGAGAGGGCGGTCATCAGGATGGGCCGCAGGCGGACGGCGCCGGCTTGGCGCATGGCTTCGATTGCGGAAATGCCGAGGGCACGGCGCTGGTTGGCAAATTCCACCAAGAGGATGGAGTTTTTGGTGACGAGCCCGAGAAGAAGAACGAGCCCGATCAAGCTGTAGAGATTCAGATTCATGGAAGGAATTTCGGGCATGACCCCAAAAAGCCAGGCCAAAGGGGCCGGAAGAGTGCCTGGGGGCACGTATTGGGGAATCACGGCTAGCTGGTTGATGAAACCGAGGGAGAAGATGAGGAGGAGAGCCCCAAAAGCAGCTAAGGGCAGAGCGATCATGATGGTGAGGGGATGAACGAGGCTTTCGAATTGGGCGGCTAGTGCCATATAAACAATCAGAAGGGCGAGAATGATAATCTGCCAAGCCTCTCCACGACCCGAGCGAAGCTCCCGCGCTTCTCCATCGAACTCCAAAGTAACTTCGGGGGGGAGAATGCGGCGGGCGATCTCTTCCGTCTTTTCAATCGCTTGCCCCAAGGTGACCCCTTGGGGTTGGCCGGTGACGGAAGCACTGCGTTGGCGCAGGAAGTGGAAGATGGAGTTGACCGAGCCCTGTTCGGATGTGGTGACGAGATTACGGATTGGAACGAGCTGTCCGCTCTGGGTGCGCACATAAATGGATTGGAGCTCATCGGGCACGAGTCGATCGGCTCGTTTGAGCTGGGCGATGACATCGTACTGCTTCCCCTCGTAGTTAAAGCGGGAGATATCGAGACCGCCCAAGAGGATTTGCAGAGCCTCCGAAATATCGCGGACGGAGACGCCAAGGTTGGCGGCACGATCCCGGTCGATCTTCAGACTGAGCTGGGGCTTCTCGTAATTGAAATTGGTTCGGGGTTGGCTCAGGAAACCGGCATCGGCGATCTCGTCCCGCATCTGTTTAGCGGTCTTTTCCAGCAGCGCCAAGTTGGAGGATTGGAGGATGACTTGAAACGATTCGCCGAAGCCGCGTCCGACCGCCTTCGGAAGAAAGGGGATGACGACGGCTCCTTGGATTTCGGAGATCATGCGGGTGAACATCGAACCCCGAGCCCCGGGTCGGGCCAGTTGGAGGGCGGAGCGATCTCGGTCTTTCTTCAGACGGATAAACATGATGCCGAGGTTGGCTTGGCCGGGGGCTCCTCGGGAAAGGGCAATGGCACTGAAGAAGCTGAGGACCTCGGGGTATTCGGAAGCGATTTTTTCCGCTTGGCGCAGGTAGCGGTCGGTCGATTCAGGAGTCGAGCCTTCGGGCGTGACGATGACGGCAATGATGGTTCCTTTGTCTTCATCGGGGAGAAACTCTTGGGGAATGACGCGATAGAGTAGAATGGTGAGAGCAAGAATCCCTGCGCCCAAGCCAAGAAGGAGGCGAGGAGAGCGCAGGGCAAAGCCAAGGCTGGCGGCGTAGGAGGCGGAGAGGCGGTGGAATCCGCGTTCGACCCATCGAGAAAAGGCGGTGGTCTTGTTCGATTTGGGTCGAAGAAAGTTTGCCCCAAGCGCAGGGCTGAGAGTTAGAGCGACAAAGGCGGAGATGGCGACCGAACCGGCCAAGGTGATGGCGAACTCCCGAAAGAGGATGCCGGTGGTTCCACTTTGGAAAGCGATGGGAAGAAAGACCACGATGAGGCTGGCGGTGATGGCGAGCACGGCCCCGGTGATTTCCTTCATCGAAAGAATACTGGCCTCGAAGGGAGACATGCCCTCCTCGATGTGGCGCATGATGTTCTCGAGCACCACGATGGCGTCATCTACCACGATGCCAATGGCCAGCACGAGGGCGAGGAGTGTGAGAATATTGATGCTGTAATTCAGGAAATAGAGGAGTCCGAAGGTGGCGAGGATGGAAAGGGGAATGGCCGAGGCTGGAATCAGGGTGGCGCGCACATTATGGAGAAAGAAGTAGATGAGGAAGACGACGAGGACAAAGGACAGGCCCAAGGTAAAACCCACTTCCTCAATCGCCGCTTCGACATAAAGGGAGGAGTCGTAAGGGATATCGATGCGGATGTCGGAGGGTAGCGTGGGTTTAATCTTTTCTAGCTCTCGACGGACTGCGCGGGCCACATCCACGGCGTTGGCATCCGACTGTTTCACGACGCCAAGACCGACGGCAGGTTCACCGCTAAAGCGAGCGATGGTATCCTCGACTTCCGGGCCAATTTCGATGGTGGCGACGTCGCGCAGTCGGATGGGGGATCCCGCGTCTTCCCGGACGACTAAATCGGCATACTGCTCGGGTTGATCCATTCGTCCACGGGCGAGAATGCTGAGCGAGCGGCTCTGGCCCTCGATTTTTCCGGAGGGCAGTTCCACATTCTCACGATCGAGAAGTTTGCGGATGTCGGCCGCGGTGATTTGGCGGGAGGACATCTTGGCCGTATCGAGCCAGATCCGCATGGAGGGGCGTTTTTCTCCGCCAAAGTTCACCCCGCCCACACCGGGAAGGATTTGCAGTCGGTCTTTGATTTGTCGCTCGGCGAGGTTGGAAAGTTCGAGGGTCGATCGGGACGGGCTGGAGAGAGCCACCCACATGACCTCTTGGGCATCCGCATCCTGTTTGGCGACGATCGGCTCCTTAATATCGTCGGGAAGTTTATCGCGGACACGGCTGATGCGGTCGCGCACATCTTGGGCGCCCACATCCACGTTGCGATTCAGCTCGAACTCGATGGTGATGGCGCTGACCTGTTCCCGCGATTCACTTCTCAGGATCTTGATTCCTGGAATATTATTAATTTCCTGTTCCATCGGCTCGGTCACGTCCGCTTCCACCAGTTCGGCATTGGCGCCGGGGTAGATGGTGGTGACAGAAACAACGGGGGGATCGATATCGGGAAGTTCACGCACGGGGAGACGGGAAAGGCCGACGATCCCAATGACGGCGAGGGCCAAGTTGAACATGACGGCCGCAATGGGCCGACGGATGCAAAATTCGGGAAGATTCATCCGCGGGGGGAGGGAGTGTTGAGAATCAATTTTTTGCCGGGAGAGAGTCGTAGATTGCCGGAGCGAGCGATTTGATCCCCTGGTCGTAGACCTGTCAGAATTTCCACGATTCCAGGGGTGCGAACCCCAACCTTCACGGGCACGAGCTCGGCGATGCCGTCGGTGGCGCGGTAGACGGCGAATCCCCCCTCATACGGGAAAAGGCAATCCTCTGGGATGGTGAGGGCGTTTTGTTTGGTGCCTAGGTTGAGGGTGACATTGGCAAACATGCCGGGTTTCAACCGATGATCGGAGTTGGGCACATGGGCTCGAACGGGCAGGGTGCGGGTGGCGATGTCGATTTGTGGTTCGATCAGGTAGATCTCGCCGGAAAAGGTTTGGTCGGGGTAGGCGGAGACGGAGAGGGCTAAGGTTTGGCCGGGCACAATTTTGCCGCTGCAACGTTCGGGCACGGTAAAGTTTAGTTTCATTCGATCCATGGCGTAGATGCTGACCAGAGTGGTTTGAGGGCTGACGTACTGGCCGACGCTGACGCTGCGACCGCCTAACATTCCATCGAACGGGGCGGTGAGGGTGTATTCGCGCATCCTTTTTTTGGCCAGATTGAGAGTGGCGACAGCCCGTTGGTAGGCGGCTTGGGTCTGATCGTGCTCCTGCTCGGAAATCGTCCCGTCTTTCAAGAGGGCATCGGCGCGCTGAAGGGTTTCTTTGGCATAGTTGTAATCCGCCTCCGATTCGGCCACGGTGGCGGCTTGCTTCGACTCATCGATTTGCAGGAGGAGATCCCCTTTTTTGACCGAGTCGCCTTCCACCATTTGGATGGAGGTGATTTCCCCGTCCACTTCGGGACGAATCGCCACGGCTTCATCGGCCTCGAGTGTGCCAATAGCTTGGAGGGTCTCTTGGAGAGGACCGACGGAGACGGTGACGAGCTCGGCCGGCACGGGGGCATCTTTGGGAGGGCCGCCCCCTTTCATACAACCGGCTAATCCGAGCAAAAGACATGGAATGAAATAATGCTTCATACTATGAATGTTTAATAATGTGAAGTATCTACCCTGTCCGGTCAAGCCGGCAAGGATTGGCGGACAGCGTGGAGGAGGGCGGGAAGGCCTTCTCCGCTTTTGGTGGAAATGGGAAAGATGGAGCGACGGGCGGCGGCGCGAAGTGCGGCCAGATTTTTTTCCGATTCGGGGAGATCGACTTTGTTGGCGGCCACCAGGAAGGGGCGCTTGCCGAGGGCAGCATCGTGCAGGCGAAGTTCTTTGCGGAGAAGTCGATAGTCCTCCGCCGGATCTCTGCCGTCGACTCCGGCCGTATCGATCACCAGGAGGAGGACAGAGCATCGCTCGATGTGGCGAAGGAAGTCGTGGCCCAAACCTTTTCCCTCGTTGGCTCCCTCAATCAGTCCAGGAATATCGGCGAGCGTGAACCGGGTCTCCTCGGGGGATCCGACCACGCCGATGTAGGGGGCAAGAGTGGTAAAAGGGTAGGAGGCGATTTTGGGTCGGGCGGCCGAAAATGCGGCGAGAAGGCTGGATTTGCCCGCATTGGGGAGGCCGACTAAACCGACATGGGCGATCGATTTTAAAATGAGGATAAATTCGCCTGCCTCCCCGGGGCGGCCATCTTCAGCGTGGCGGGGAGTCTGGCGAGTGGAGGTGGCGAAGCGGGAGTTTCCGCGCCCGCCCCGTCCGCCGTGGCAGAGGATAAATTTTTCCCCCGGTTGGGTTAAATCGACCAGGGGGTCACCGACCTCACCGGGAGGTAGAGGATAAATGACGGTGCCAGGGGGGACTTTGAGAACGCAATCTTTGCCGTTTCGTCCCGTACACTGCTTTCCGCTTCCGCTGCCACCGTGGCCCGCGCGGGCGTGTGGGCGATAACGAAGGTCGATTAAGTTATTCAGTTGGGGATCGACGACCAAAACCACGTCGCCACCTTCACCCCCATCGCCGCCATCGGGTCCGCCCTTGGGGACGAATTTTTCCCGCAGGAAACTGACGGCACCTCGCCCGCCATTGCCGGCATTGGCGTGAAGTCGAACTCGGTCAACGAACATGGGAAGATTCCATCCAGCAAAGGAGCCGGGGGGCAAGAAGGGCGGTGACGATAGCGCCGACGGCGAGAGGAAAAGCTCCCGCGTAGCCTTCGGTTTTGGCGGCGATCCAACCCGCCCCCATGACCAACCCCGCCCAGGCGATCGATTCGATCAGGCATACCCGACCGCGTTGACCAGAGGAAAGACCGAGGAGAGCGGCGATGAGGAGGACGGAAAGAATCACCCAAGAGGGTGGATGAAGCACGGGAGAGGGGCCACGGGAGAGACTCGTCCAAGTGCGAACGACGGCTTCGGCGAGAGAGCGTGGGCCGATGGGGGAGTCGATAATCGGATCCACCTCCGCCAATCCTCCAGCGAGGATGGCGGGGCGTTTGGAAATTCCTTTCAAATCGTAGTAGGGACGAACGCCGATGCGCTCCTGCTCGGCGGCGAGAACAACGCCACGGATTTCCATCTTTTCGGGAAGTTGGTCGGGCCGACTCCAGTCGATGGGAACGGAGCCACGCAAATCGAGCGGGATGGATTGGAGTTCAAAATCTTGGGTATCGCGCAGGATGAGGCGTCGCCCTTGGAGAGTGGAGTGGGTCAGGTCAGCCCCAAGGGCTTGGGCGTAGAGCTGAAGGAGCCAAGAGGGAGTGACCGCGTTTTCATGACGGAAGACGAGGGGGAGACGGGTGAGAAGACCATCGGCATCGGGTGTGACTTTCCAGGCGGCGGGTTGTCCGGAGCGGCGAAGGCTTTCTTCGGGAGCGAAGAAGGAGTCGGCGGGTCGGAGGGATTCGATCGAGCCGGTGTGGGAAATTTTGGGAAGAGAGAGGAGTTGGGCCGGGGTCGGAGAGGGGAAGGCGGTGGCGGAGAGAGTGGGGGTGAGATAAGACGACAAGGCGCGAGCGAGTTGGTCATCTTGGGCGGGCTCAAAAGTATCGGGGGCATCCAAGGGAAGGAGGAGGCCGATGGGTTCGGGTCGGTAGGGGGACATGGCGCGGAGGGCGAGGGTGAGATCGAGCCGGGGCCAAGGCCAAGATTCTCCGGCAAGGTCCTCGATCGAAATGAGCACCGGGGTGGGAGGCGCCTTGGCGGGAGGGGAGAGGCGGGGAAGAAGCGCGCGCGAGTGGGGCACGAGGGTGACGGCGGCGAGGAGGCCGAGGGCAATGGCCGAGATGAGGGCGAGGATGCGAGAAACAAGCATGAATCTTTGTAGCTTAAATTTGAGGCAAAGCGATGCGGGATGCGGATTGAAAAAAGGGCAGACGGAAGTAGGATCGAGTCATGCGAGCAGGGATCACGGAATCACCCACGGTTGCTCCGACACAAGAGAGCGACTTTTCGGAGGCCTTTGCCAAAGGGTGGCAAGTGTTGGTGTGGAACGATCCGGTGAATTTGATGAGCTACGTGGTCTTTGTTTTTCAAAAGGTGTTGGGGTTTGATGAGGCGAAAGCCAAGAAGCACATGTTGGAGGTGCACGAGCTGGGGAAAAGTGTGGTGGCGTTGGAAACGCGGGAGAAAGCGGAGATGTACTGCCATCGGCTGCAGGAATTTGGTTTGCAGTCGACCTTAGAGGCGCGTCCGGCTTGAGGGTTGAGCAGGGCCCGACGGGGCATCGGCACTTTGATTTGGCGGCGCCGGAGGTGGCGCTCCTGCGGCAGGCGTTGGAGTCCACCAGGGAGGCGTATCGGACTCCCCCAACGGAGCTGGATCCGATGGTGGGGAATGTTTGGTACCGGCAGGTGGGATTGAGGGAGGTGGGAATTCGGGGGGAGGATGCTTTGCACTGGGTGGAGGGATTGCACGAGGCGCGGTTGGGCAGAGAGAAATTGGCTGAGGGTTGGATGAAGACGCTGCCGCCTCTTGGGCAAGCGGGTCGGTGGCATTTGGATGCGGAGGAGGTGGAGTCTTTTGTGGCGACGCTGAACGATCACCGTTTACGAAGAGCGGCCGAGTTTGATTTGGGGGAGGGGGATTTAGAGGTTCGTGCCATGGAAAAATCCAAAGGGGATAAAAGGGTGGCTTTGGTCGAGATTCACTTCTTGGCTTGGCTCATTGAACTTGTTCTCCAAGAGTAAGTTAAATAAGAAACCACCTCCTTTTACTTGGTATTCCGCAGTTCGGTGCTACAGATAGTCCCGCGCAATTCATGACAACCAGAAGCGATATCATTGTGGTGGGGGCAGGGCCGGCGGGTTGCGCGGTGGCGCGGGCGTATGCCTTGGACGGGAAAGAGGTGGTTTTGCTTGAGGCGGAGGCAGAAGGTAAGAGTCGCAAACGATTTGCGGGGGAGTGGTTGCATCCGCAGGGGGTAGACGCGCTGAAGAGTTTAGGTTTTTCCTCCATCACCTCGATGCAGGGTCGTCCCCAAGGGCGTGGCTTTGTCGTTTATCCAGGGCATGGCGAGCTGCCGGTCAAACTGGATTATGTGGAAGGGCAGAGGGGCTTGGCTTTTCATCACGGGGATTTGGTGGACGAAATGCGTCAGATCGTCGCCCAAACCGAGGGAGTGACTTTTCGGTACGGGGTGCGGGTCGCTTCGGTGGATGATCAAGGAGTGACCTTGGAAAGTGGGGAAAGGTTAGAGGCCCATCGGGTCGTCGGCGCGGATGGTCGCTCCAGTGTGGTGCGGAGAAGCTTGCGCGGTTCAGGAAACCACAAAGCGATGTCGGCCATGACTGGGATTCTGCTGGAGGGGGTGAAGGCCCCCTACCCAGATTACGGCCACGTATTTTTAGGGAAGCCCAGTTTTCTTCTGGGATATGAGATTGCGCCCTCGGTGGTGCGCATCTGTGTGGATGTGCCCTTGAAGTACAAGACGGAGATGAAGGATCCGGAGTGGTTGATTGGGGCGATCCGCGATACCTTGCCTCCGATTTGGAGACAACCTTGTGAGGAGCAGATCCGAGGCGGGCATCTGCGTTGGCAAGCCAACCACTTTCTGGCGAGGGCAGATTATGGGAACGGGCGGCGGGTTTTGATCGGGGATGCGGCGGGTCATACCCACCCGTTGACGGCTACGGGAATCACGAACGGATTGGTGGATGCGATGGAGCTGGTCGAGAAGAAAAACTTTGCGGAGTTTGCCCGCAGCCGGCGTCGGGCCTGTCGGGTGCCAGAACTACTTTCGCGCGCGTTGTACGACTGTTTCTCGAAAGAGGATGCGTTCTCCCAATCCTTGCGGAGAGCAGTGGTGTCGCTCTGGAGAAACGACGAAAAAGAGAGAGAGCGAACGATGGGTCTGTTGATGGGGAACGGACGATCTTTCCTAACTTTTGCCGGTCCGTTTATCCGGGCTTTGGTTGGGGCGTGGAGGGGTCGGGATCAGAGCACGACGATAAGTGCGGATTTGGCCTCGATCGCCAGTTGGATTCGTCTGCCGATGGCCTACGCCATGGCGGGCTTCATCAAGCCGAAGAGTTAAATTATTTCTGTAAATATTTCGCAAACGCCTTCAGCGGAAAAGCGCGTTTGTAGTGATCATAGCGGATAAGAGTGGTTCGGTAGAAAAGCCCAGGAATCGGTTGCGGCGGGAAATCTCCATCGGCTTGTTGGTGCTGGAGCAAAAATTCGATCCCTTTTCGAACAGATGGATCCTCCTTGGGTCCACAGCCGAGAAGGGCGAGGACGGCGAGAGCGGTGGGCTCGACCAAGCTTTTTGGGGAGGGAATCGGGCGTCGCTCCAAGCAGGAGTCGGGATGTTCCCCCCAACCGCCATCCGGCAGTTGCTGCTGCAGCAGGAACTTTCTGCCTCGAACGATTCGGATGTCATTCTGGGGAAGACCAGCAGCCAGAAGGCCAGGAATGGCAAAGGAGGTGCCGTAGTTAAAGCAGATTCCCCAAACCGCCTCCCAAGATCCGTCGGGTCGTTGAGTGTCCGTTAAATATCGCACCCCCTCCCGAATGGCGTGATCCACTTTTTCTCTTTCCAGATGGGGATACTCGTTTCGCACTAAGGCCAAGGCGGAAAGGACGGAGCCGGTGCACTCGGCAAAGGAGTGATCGACCATAATGTCGGCGAAGACGTGGGAAGCGTTGAATTTCTCAATCCAAAGAGGACCGACAACACGATCGCAACTGCCCCAACCTCCGTCTCGGTTTTGGTAGCTGAGAATAAAGCGCAGCCCGTCCTCCAAAATCTGGGGGGAGGTGGGCTCGGAGAGAAAAGGTTTGGCGGCGATGAGCGCGAGCAGGCTCTCGGCCGTGCAATCGGCGATGGACCAGCCGTTTTTCCTTTCACTGAAAGGCCATCCTCCCTTTCGGGGTAAGCGGTGGTAACGACGGGGATCGGGAAGTTCAGCGATGACCTGATTTTCGACCAAGTAGCGACATCCTTCTTGAATCGATTTTCGGGGAGCAAGGCTGGGTTCCAAATGGGTCATGCCCTGGAGGGTAAAGGCGGTGTCCCAAACTTTGGATGAGGTGAAGCCCTGGCAGGCCAGGTGGCCGGGGTGGTTCCAGAGATAACGGGGAAGTTGCTGCCAACTGCGGGCGACTCGATCGGTCTGTCCCTCGACGAAATGGGCCAGCGTGTTGTAGCAGGCGTTGACGGGGGCTTGGCGAATGTAGTCGGACTGCTCGTCTTCGTAACAGATATGCTCGTAGGTCAGTCGAAGTGCTTGCCGACGGATGGAAGAAGGAATCCACTTCTCCAGGTAACGCACGATGGGCATAGCGATTCGAACCAGCAGGGTTTCAGGCACGATATGGTCGGTCGGGGCGAGATCGGCGCGATGTTTGGGCCAATCGATCTGATCATAGCCTTGGGGGAAGAGTTCGCGGCGGATTTCGCGTAAGAGTGGATCTAAGGGAGCCTGCCATCGGCGGCCATAGAAGTAGGCCATGGGAAGATAAACAATGCGAACGTAGCCGGAGATGTTGATGGGCTGAACCGGCACCCAAGTGGGCAGAAGATAAAGTTCCGGGGGAACGGGGGTGACGCCGGACCAGTCGTAGAGATTGAGAATAGAGAGAATAAACTTTCCCCAAGCGGCGGCTTTGACCGGAGTGCCGGCTTTCTCGATCCAATCGCGCATTTTCGCGAGTTCAGGTCGGCTGGGCTTCTCGCCCAAGAGACGAAGGGCGACGTAGGAGATGGCACTGGTAAAGACAGCTCCACGGACCGACTCCTCGTGAAGACCGACGGAACCATCGGGCAACTGGGGTCGAAGTAGTCCCGCGACGAACCGGGGTCGGTCGTGGTCAGTCACCGGTTGGTGGGTCAAGTAGGTGGTGATGACGTAGAGAGGGAGAAGAAAGTTGGGGCCGGTGTAAGGGACGGACCAGCTACCGTCCGGGACCTGGGTGCGCGCGAGAAAGCCAAGGAGTCGCTGGGTGGCTTGGCGAACGGAATCGGGCAAGGTCGTCACGAGGGGCAGCTTATGGGTTGAGCCGAGCAAGTGTTTCGGCGCGAAAGCGGTCCAACATGGGGGAGAGAAATTCGGCGGGAGAAATTTTGCTTTGGAGGAGTGGGCGAAGGTCGAGGGCGAGGACCACTTCTTGAGCGGAGTCGGGCTGGGTGGGGTTGGCGAAGGTGGCTTGGGCATAGCGGCGACCTTGGGCGGCGCGGTCATACCGTTTTCCGCCCTCGACTTGAGATTGGAAACAGCGAAGCAGAGAGGGTCCTAAGGTTTCGGGAGCAACACAGGGGAGAGGAACAATCTGGGAGGCGGGAACCCAATCCAGATCTCCCCACACCTCGCAGCCGTAGATCTCGGTGGGTTGGGCAGCGGCGGGTAGTTTTTGTAACGCGGCGAGACAAGCGAGGAAAACGGCGATATGGGTGGGGTGTCGATCGGCCGGATTGTGAAGGTAGAGAACTTGGGGGCGGGCGGTTTCGAGGATTTTCACCAGATCGGCCACGATGGGGGATCGGTCGCCCTCAAGGACAGCAGCGCTGGGGTGCGCGAGTTGAATGACGGAGGCGTAGCGACCGAGTTCGGCCGCTTGGCGTTGCTCTTTTTTTCGAATTTCGATGAGCTGGGCATCGGTGGTCTTGGCGAATGGGCCGGAGCGTGGAGCGCCCGCGCCATTGGTGACGACCACGCCGGAAAAGCGATTTTTGGGGTGTTGCAAGCAGGTAGCGATGCCCGGGAAGGCGAGGATTTCCAGGTCGTCGGCATGGGCACCGATTCCCAAATGAGTGGTGGAGGTGAGGGCAGAGAGGGGGTCGGCCCCAGTTGGAGCGAAGAAATCAGCGGAGGGTTGGGAGAAGTTCATCGGCGGAAAACCCAAAGGGAGGCGAGGAGGTAGTTGAGGAGTGCGCCCGTGGCGACCGCGACGGCGTTGAGGACAGCGGTTTCGATCGGCCGATTGGTTTCTAAAAGAAGGAGAAGAAAATTGAGAAGGAGAAGTTGAAAAACTAAAGCGAGGGCGGCGGAAAGGTAGTAGTGCTGGGCATTTTTCCAAGAGGGGGGCCAGGCGTGGAAGGTCCAAGCCGAGTTGAGTAAAAAATTTACGCCGCAACAGACAAACCAAGCCATCAGCGCGGCGGCGGTGGCCACGCGGTGGCCGCTGGGATTCAGACCGAGGAGCGCGCTGCCAAGCGAGAGGAGCCCCCACATCAGGACGGCGTTCAACAGAGTACCGGTACCGCCCACGATGCCGAAGCGGAGGATCCGTGCGATTTCTTTGGGAAACGGCCGTGGCGAGGCAGGGGTTTTCGGGCGCGCTTGGGTGGAGGGTGCCATCGGGAAAGAGTGCCGAAAAAGAGGCGAATCGGCAAACGGCATGAGCAGGTGAGAAGCGCTTGCCAACGGCCGGCGGAGAGCGAAGTTGGGGTTGCGTTGCGAGACCTGACCAGCCCAGAGACGCTGATCATTCGCGGGGAGCTGACTGAGCCCCCCACGTGGTTTCCGTCGTATCGGGAATTGACCATGAAACTGAAAGGGACGGTGGTTTCGGTGATCTTGATTGAGTCGGACCGCAATTTAAGGGATTTATATTGGAAATGGACCGGAAGAAACGGCGGGCGGGATTACGTGACCGATCTCATTTTTTCGGACGAGTACGAGCCCGGGATCAAGCTGGACGCACGGCAGGATTGACTGCACCCGACGATCACGGCGGAGAGGATCGTGCCCGAAAATCTGGCTCTTTTGACCGAAAGGGTTTCTCGGTTGGCGGGGGTGGGGCCGTAAGTCCAAAGCTCTTCTGGGCGATCTGCATTTTGGTCGGGGTGGTTGCTTTCGGAGCGAGTCGATCCGGCGAGACGGTTCCGGCGGGTGAGTTGACGGGGAAGGGAGATCTTTTTTACCGGCAGGGGGAAAAGGAGCCGTTTACGGGAACCGCGGTCAGCGGCGCGCGGGGGAAAAAAACCGAGGCGGAGTTTTGGCAAGGGAAGATGCATGGGTCGTATCGAAGTTGGTTTGAGAATGGTCAGCTGGAGGGGGAAGCCCACTTTGATCAGGGCGTGCGGGAGGGAAGGGCGCGGCTATGGAATGAGAAGGGGCAGCTGGTTAAAGAGACGCGGTTTCGCGGCGGATTGGCGGATGGACCGGCGACGGAGTGGTATCCGAATGGGAACATGGAGAGACGAACTTCGTGGAGGGCGGGGAAGCGTCAGGGTCAGGTGGAGACTTGGTTTGCCAGCGGAAAACGAAAAGGAGTGGGAACCTATGAGCAGGGGGAGAGGAACGGAACATTTGTGGTTTGGTGGGAGAGCGGAAAGAAGAGGCAGGAAACGAACTATCAAAAGGGAGAGCCCAACGGATGGTGGGTGGAGTGGAGGGAGAACGGGGATGAGGAAAAAAAAGCGTACTTTCGGAATGGGAAGGCCAGCCGTGGCCCGGGGCAGGGTGAGCCTTGAACCGGCGGGCGGAAGAGATTAATATTTCTCGCTCCAGACGCACCCGTAGCTCAACTGGATAGAGTGTCGGCCTCCGAAGCCGAAGGTTGCCAGTTCGACCCTGGCCGGGTGCAGAAAAACCAACCGGCGGTAAATGGAGATGGCTCCGGAGGCTGGGATCGAACCAGCGACCAATGCATTAACAGTGCATCGCTCTACCGCTGAGCTACTCCGGAAAGCAGTGGGGTAACCTACCGAAAAAGTGGAGAGGACTCAACCCCCACGGATGAGAGAAATTAGGTCTCCCGAGGCAAAAGAAAGTAGGAAAGGCTATCGGTGAGCGCGAGGGCGCTGGCCTCTAGAATGTTGGTGGAGACCCCGACCGTTCCCCATTCGCGGGTGCCGTCGCTGGATTCAACCAGGACACGGATTCGGGCAGCGGTCCCGCCCCGCGAGCTGACGATGCGGACTTTGTAGTCGATCAGTTTCATTTTTCGAAGGGCGGGAAATGAGGGGAGGAGAGCCTTGCGCAAGGCCGCATCGAGTGCGTTGACGGGACCGTCCCCCTTGGCGGAAGTTTTCTGGATCTTTTTTCCGATGCGGACAGAGATGGTGGCGTGACTCGTTTCCTGGGCGTTGGGGCGGGATCGAACGACCTTTACCTGATAGGAGTCGATTTGGAAGGGGGCGGGGATTTTTTGGAGGGAGCGCCGAACGAGGAGCTCGAAGGAGGCGTCGGCGGCTTCAAATTCATATCCGTCTTTTTCCAACTTCTTGATTTTGGCGAGAATGTCGCGGGTGGCCGGAGATTTTTCCTCCACGGTAATGCCCAGCTCACGAGCCTTCATCATGACATTGGCTCCGCCGGAGAGTTCGCCCACCAGAATGCGTTGGTGGTTGCCGACGGAGGCGGGATCGATGTGTTCAAAACTGGCGGCGATTTTGTTGACGGCGTTGACGTGCATTCCGCCTTTGTGGGCGAAGGCGGTGCGACCGACAAAGGGAGCGCGGGGATCGTGATGCAGGTTGGCCAGTTCGTCGACGAAGGCGGAAAGTTCGGAAAGCTGCTGGAGATTTCCAGTCGGCAGAACTTTTTTTCCGAGTTTGAGTTCGAGGAGAGGTAAAAGGGTCGTGAGGTTGCAATTCCCGGTGCGTTCCCCGTATCCGTTCATCGTGCCTTGGACTTGGAGGGCGCCCTCCTCCACCGCGGCGACGGCGTTGGCGACGCCCAGTCCGCAATCGTTGTGGGTATGGATGCCGATCTTCGTTTTCGGGAAGCGAGTTCGTACCGCGCGGACTATCGTGGCGATTTCGGAGGGAAGACGACCCCCATTGGTGTCGCAAAGGACGAGGTATTCGGCTCCAGCCTCCATGGCCGCTTCGAGAGTGCGGAGTGCGTAATCGGAATCGGCCGAGTAGCCGTCAAAAAAGTGTTCAGCATCGTAAATGACCTCCCGACCTTCCTTTTTGAGAAAGGCGACGGAGTCGGAGATCATACGGAGATTTTCTGTTGGGGTGGTACGAAGAACTTTTTCGACATGGAGGAGCCAGCTTTTGCCGAAGATGGTGACCGCGGGGGTTTCCGCCTCGAGAAGAAGACGGATTTGGGAGTCAGCGGAGGGGTCGATGTCGGGACGACGGGTGGAGCCAAAGGCAGCGAGTTGGCAGCTTCCCCAGTGGAGCTTCTTGGCTTCGGGAAAGAATTCACGATCTTTGTCGTTGGAGCCCGGCCAACCGCCTTCGACATAGTGAAGGCCGTAGGAGGCGAGTCGTTCGGCGAGGCGCAGTTTATCGGAGAGGGAGAAGTGAACGCCTTCGCCTTGAGCGCCATCGCGCAGGGTGGTGTCGTAGATCGTCAAAAGGGAGGATGGGGACATGCAGGAAAACTATATCGCAGAGGTGGGAGACGGGGAAGGGAGATTGGGGGGAGCGGAACGTGCAAAAAAACAATCCAATGGCCGTGCGATAGCCACGCACTTATGAGGGACAGAGGTACGGTCGGGTGGCTACCAGCCCCAAACAGCTAAGGTTGGCTAGTCCCGCTGCTCAGCGGGGATGGGAAGAATGATCGATTCCGGTTCGGGATCGGGTTGAGAAGCGAGGCGGGCTTTGATGCGCGTGGGGGAGATGAGAACGACGTCCTTCACCAGACCCAATTTTTCAAAAATCCAGATGAGCCAAGCGGAGGAGTCGGGTTGTGTCCAGTGCATGCCGTGGCGGGCGGAGCGGGGGAAAGCGTGGTGGTTATTGTGCCAGCCTTCACCCATGGCCAGAATGCCAAAGAGGAAGTTGTTCCGGCTGGCATCGGTGGTTTCAAACGAGCGGCGACCGAAGGTGTGACAGATCGAGTTGACCGACCAGGTGATGTGTTGGTTCATGAAGAGGCGGACGAAGCCACCCCAGACAAGGCCACCAAAAGCGCCGAGGAGAATTGATTTTCCGAACAATACCGCGGCCAGGGCCCCGATGCCCGTGGGAATGAGAAGGCCGGTGAAAACCCAAAGCCACCAGGTGTTATTAATGGCAACGATGATGGGGTCTTTGAGGAGGGCGGGGGCGTAGCGCTGAATGTCGGGTTGAAAGTTATCGAGGATCCAACCGGCGTGGGCGTGCCAGAGGCTTTTCAGGGGGCTATGGGGATCATCGTCATCGTCCGAGTTGGCGTGGTGTTGGACGTGGGTGGCGGCCCAGTGAAGAGCGGGGCCTTGCATGGCCATGGAACCACAGATGAGGAGGAAGGTTTTCAGCCAAGGGTGAGCTTGGAAACTTTTATGAGTGAGCATCCGATGGTAGCCGAGGGTGATGCCGTAGCCACAAAGGGTGAAGAAAGTGAGCAGGAGGGCGACATCCACCCAAGTGACGTAGGAGTTCCAAAGAAGAACAATGGCCGAAATGACACCGAAGATGGGTAGCCAGACTAGGGCGAGGAGGATGGCTTTGGTCAGGGGTGTCGTGGCGTGGGCGTGTGATATAGATGAAGACATTTGTTAAGATTGCTCGATATTTCCGCTAGAGCAAGTTCAAGAAAGCACTTTCTTTGAATTGAAGCAAAGGAAGTTGCGAAGATGATGTCCAGTAGGGGTTTAAAATTACGGTTAGGCGCGAGGCCGACGGGGGGGGTGACGCATAACGGTGAAAAAGAAGAGGAATTCCAAGGCGTAGATCAGCAAAAGAATGATGAGAAAGACGTCGAAGCGAGCCAAAGGCAAAGGGGTAAGCCAGCGAAGGAGTCCGTAGGTGGCTAGGGGGATGCCGAGCATTTTGGTCGAGAGAGCGAGTCGGGGCCCCAACTCGCGGTAGCGGGGATGAAGCAGGGAGAGAATCAGGGTGATGGCGACGGAACCGACGGAGACCATCAGCAGTAGGACGAGGGCAATCTCTTCGTTGGCTTCCATCCGCAGAAGAGTAGCACGAGATCAGGGGTGGGGATTGATCAAGCGAGAAAGTTCTTTTCGGCGGGTTTCGAGATCTTGGGTGGTAAGAGAGGCGAGTCGGTTCAGGCTAAAGTCTTCCACGGTGAAAGAGGCGAGGATGGTGCCTTCGAGGACTCCGTGGGCGAGGGTCGACAGGTTGATCTCTTTCTGGCTGGCGAGGTAGCCGGTGAGGCCTCCGGCAAAGGTGTCGCCCGCGCCAGTGGGATCGAGGACTTTCTCCAGAGGAATGGCTGGAGCGGAAAAGGCGCCCTCTTTTCCGGAAAGAAAGCAGCCGTGCTCCCCTTTTTTGATGGCGACGTAGCGGGGGCCACGTTCCCGAAGCCAGCGGGAGGCGCGGAGCAGATTCGATTCGCCTGTGAGGAGAGCGGCCTCCGAGTCGTTCAAGATGAGCATATCGATGCGGGGGAGGAGTTCGAGGAGACGCGGGCGAGCGATATCGATCCAGAGGTTCATCGTGTCGGCCACGGTGAATTTGGGTTTGGTCATCTGGTCGAGCACGAGGTGCTGCAGATCGGGGGCGATATTGCCCAGCAGGACGAAGGGGAGATTTTTTTGGGCAGCGGGCAGTTGGGGTTTGAAATCGGCGAAGACGTTGAGATCGGTCGAGATCGTATGCCGATTGTTCATGTTCTCTTCGTAGCGGCCGTGCCAACGAAAGGTTTTCCCCTGGGCGACTTGCAGGCCGGAGAGATCGATCTTTCGTTTCTCCCAGACGGCACGATGGTGAGCGGGAAAATCGTCGCCCACGATGCCGATCAGGCTGGTGGGGGCGTGAAAGCTGGCAGCCAGGCCGGCAAAAGAGGCCGATCCTCCTAAAAGATCCGAGCGATCCTCTTGAGTTGTTTCAATCCGGTCGATGCCGACCGATCCGACGACGAGAACGCTCATGACCGAAGAGCATCCTTCATTGGAAGGGAAGTGCCAAGCCGAGAAAGGATTGCGCGGGCGGCCTCGGCCGGATCCGGAGCAAGAAGGAGATGGCTGACGACGCAGACTCGGGTCGCGCCTAACGAGGTGGCTTCGGTGACGCGATCGGGGTTTAAGCCGCCGATGCAAAAAAAGGGGATGGTGACGGGTCGCAGGATTTCCCGAATTTTGGCAGGACCGATGGGTGGGTAGTCAGGTTTGGTCCCAGTGGCGTAGAGAGGACCAAAGCCGAGGTAGTCGGCCCCGAGAGCTTGGCCGGCGGTGGCTTGGCAGGGGGAGTGGGTCGAGAGGCCGAGTAGGGCGGAGGAGCCGAGAAGGCGCCGAGCCTCGGGAAGACCCAAGTCATCTTGGCCGAGGTGGCACCCAGCCGCGCCCGAGGGCGCCACGAGATCGGGATGATCGTTGAGAATGAGGGGAAGACCGCGTTGGGCGAGGAGAGGGGCGAGAATTTTAGCAGCGGCAAGGATTTCATCTTGAGAAAGATTCTTGGCGCGGAGTTGAAAAATTCCGGCACCGCCGTCGGCAAGTTGGGCGGCGAGGTGTGGCCAAGTGGAAGGCGGGGCGTACGAGGAGTCGAGGATGGCGTACAGGCGGGCTTGTTGGAGAGCGGCGTGGGCGCGGGAGGGATCGAGGGCTGGCGCCATGAGTTAGGCCGACGATTCGACTTTTCGCTCGAAAAATCTCTCCAAGAAGTGGGTGGAGTATTTTCCGCGACGAAAGTCTTGATCGCGGACGATGCGTTGACCCAGAGGAATGGTGGTTTTGACTCCGCGGATAATGGTTTCATCGAGGGCGCGTTGCAGGCGGGCAACGGCAGTGGCGCGGTCTGGGCCCACCGCGATGAGTTTTCCGATCATCGAGTCGTAGAATGGCGGGATAGAGTAGCCCCCGTAGATGTGGGAATCCATCCGGATGCCGATGCCGCCCGGGGGGTAGTAGAGGTTGATCGTGCCGGGGGAAGGCCGAAAGTCGTGGGCGGGATCCTCGGCGTTGATTCGAAATTCGATGGCGTGGCGGAGGGGGCGAAGGTTCTCCATCTCGGAACCGAGACGCTCTCCGGCGGCAATTTTGATCTGCTCTTTGACGAGATCGATCCCATAGACCTCCTCGGTGACGGGATGTTCGACTTGGATACGGGTGTTCATTTCGAGGAAGTAGAAGTGACCCGCATTGTCCACGAGGAACTCCATCGTGCCGGCGTTCTCGTAGTGAACAGCCTCGGCCAGCTTGATGGCGGCTTTGCCCATCCGCTTACGGAGATCGTTATCGAGGAGGGGGGAGGGAGATTCTTCGAGGAGTTTTTGGTGGCGGCGTTGAATGGAACAGTCACGTTCACCGACATGGATGATTTTGCCGCGCTTGTCGCCAAGGATCTGAAATTCGATGTGATGCGGCTCTTCGATATACCTCTCCAGATAAACATCCGGGTTGCCGAAGGCTTTTTCCGCTTCCATCCGTGCGGCCAGAAAACCTTTGACGAGGCTGACGTCGTTATGGGCGGGTCGCATTCCTTTGCCCCCGCCACCGGCGACGGCCTTAATCATGACGGGGTAGCCGATTTTTTTGGCGGCTTTGATCGCTTCCTGCTCCGAGGTGACGGGGCCATCACTGCCTGGGGGAATGGGGACGCCAGCTTTGCGGGCATTCTCTCGGGCCAAGGATTTATCTCCCATTCGACGGATCGATTCGGGCGAGGGGCCGATAAAGCGGATATTACAGGATTGGCAAACCTCGGCGAAGTGGGCGTTTTCGGACAGGAATCCGTAGCCGGGATGAATGGCGTCGACGTCACCGACCTCGGCGGCGGAGATGATGCGGTCTATTTTTAAGTAACTTTCAGCACTGGGGCCGGGTCCGATGCAGATGGCCTCATCGGCGGCTTGGACGTGGAGGGAGTCGTGATCGGCCTCCGAGTAAACGGCGAGGGAGCGAATCCCCATATCTTTGCAGGCGCGAATGATGCGGAGTGCGATTTCGCCGCGGTTGGCGATGAGGATTTTTTCAAACATGGTGGTGGAGGGGTGGCTGGGAGGGGGGCTCCCAGAGGGAATTAGGCAGGGCGGATGCGGAAAAGGGGTTTGCCGAACTCAACTGGCTTGCCGCTTTCCGCAAGAATTTCGGTAATGGTGCCTGACATTTCGGCTTTGATTTCGTTCATGACCTTCATGGCTTCGATGATGCAGACCACGCTTTCGGGTGTGACTGCCGAGCCGACGGAGACGTAGGCGGGGGCGTCGGGGGCGGGGGATCCGTAGAAGGTGCCGACCATGGGGGAATTGATGGTGGGGAGGGTTTCGGCGGGTGGGGTGGTGGTGGCGACGGGGATGGGGGTGGGGGGGAGGGTGGTGGGGATGGGGACGAGGGTGGGGGTGGCGAGGAGGTTGGGGGAGGAGGAGAAGATTTGGGGTTTGCCATCGGGCCCGCGTTGGATTCGGATTTTGGTCCCGTCTTTTTCGTATTCGAATTCGGTGAGGCTATTTTTCCTCATCAGATCGATCACCGCCTTAATCTCTTTAATATCCATAGAAAGGTAATATTACCTCCCATTTTACAGAAAAATCAAAGAAAATTGACTATATCATTAAAGTAACCAGCAAACCCTCCATATCTACTCAGAGACAACTCTGAGTTGACTCATAGTCGTCTCTGAGTCATCTCCCGCTTATCTCCCGCACGACTCGGAGTTGTCTCTGAGTAGATGGATTAGGAGGTGAGGCCGGCGGTGCGAAGGCAGGCGACTTCGATCGCTAGGTTGGTGTCGATGTTACGGGAGAGGGCTAGGCGGAGTTTCTCCAAGGCATCCACTTCTCGGATGATTTCGGGCTGGAGGGTAGATTCAGCGCGGGCCCAGGTAGAACGGATCAGGTGGGCAATGATGTCCTCCCGGGCTCGGACTAGTTGCCCAGCCAAGAAGGCAGATTGGGCTGACTCGCCCTCGTCTCCCTCCTCTTCCTTGGCGGGCTCGAGTTGAGCTTCCAACCGAGCGCGGGTGGAGAGCAGAAACGATTGGAGAAGAGTGGCCCGGCGATAAGCCCCTAGGGCGTTGGGTTCGTTGGATTGCGCCCAGTGGCGGGTGAAGTCGTCAATCCCTTCGATCGGCCTGGGTTTCTCTTCCGGCAAAATAGGAAAGGTGAGGCAGCGGGAGCGGACGGTGGGCAGGAGCTGTTCAGGGCGATCGGAGGTCAGGATCAGAAAGGAGTGGTCGGGAGGTTCCTCCAAGGTTTTGAGAAAAGCGTTCGCTGCCTCGGCCGGAGGGAGGCACATCCGCTCAGCCTCTAAGATGAGGGCAACTTTGATGGGAGCGCGGTGGGGTTTGCGGGAGAGGGAGTGCTCGAGCTGGCGAACTTGGTCGATCGAGACACGACGAGATTTTGACTCTGGACGAAGAACGAAAAAGTCGGGGTGCCCCTCTAGCTCCGCCTCGAGAAGGTTGGCGGCTAAACCGCGGCCGAGGGATTCCAATTCGGAAGGGGGAGCGCCCGTCAGTAGATGAGCATGGGCCAATCTGCCCTCTTTCGCGGCGACCTGAAACAGCTCTTCAACGCGGGAGGGTGGGAAAGGCATGGCGGAGCTCCTTTTGGATCATGGCAAAGGTCTGTTCCCGAGTGCCGGAGGCGTCAATGAGTTTGACTCGTTTGGGCTCCTGTTGGGCCAGATCGCGATATCCTTGGGCAACTTTCTGATAAAAATCGAGGCCGAGATCTTCGAGCCGATCCTTTTGTCCAACGGGCCGGGGGCGTCGGAGAGCGCGACTCCTGGCCTCGGCCGGATCAAGATCGAGAATCAAAGTGAGATCGGGTTCGCGCTGGGCGATGGCGAAGTGATTGATGAAATTGACCTCCTTCATCGGAAGGCCCCTGGCATTGCCTTGGAAAACGGTGGTGGAGTCGTGGAAGCGGTCAGCGATGATCCATTCGCCTCGGGTCAGCGCAGGAAGGATGGTTTGGCGGACGAGTTCGGCTCGGCTGGCGGCAAAGAGAAGGAGTTCGGTTTCAGGCTTCATCGATTGGCCGGCGGGATCGTGCTTGAGCAGTTGGCGAATTGTTTCCCCGAGGGCGGTTCCTCCGGGTTCGCGGACTTCGTGAACAGTGAGTTTTGCGCTGCGAAGCCATGAAAGAGTGGAGGTGATTTGGGTACTTTTGCCACAACCTTCGCATCCCTCAAAGGTGAGGAATCGACCTGCGGTGGTCATTCGGGGACGTCGAGGGCAGCGACGGCAAGGGCAGCGATGCCATCACCCCGACCAATAAAACCGAGTTTTTCATTCGTCGTGGCCTTCATGTTCACTCGGTCGACAGGCAGGCCGAGGGCGGCGGCGATTTTTTGGCACATGGCGGGAAAGTGGGGGAGAAGCTTAGGGGCTTCGGCCAAAAGAGTGGCGTCGACATTCAGGATGGTGGCTTTTTTTTCTTTGGCGAGGCGGGCGGATTCAGCCAGGAAGAGAGTACTGGCGACATTTTTCCACTTGGGGTCGGTATTGGGAAAGTGGGCCCCGATATCGCCCGCACCGAGGGCTCCAAGAACCGCATCGGTCAGAGCGTGAAGAAGAACATCGGCATCGGAGTGACCTTCGAGGCCCCGTTCGTAGGGAATGGTCACGCCACCAAGGACGAGGGGTCGTCCGGGGACGAGGGGATGAACATCATAACCAAAGCCAACGCGCAACATGAGTGGAGGATGTCTTGGGAACGGGTTTGAGCCAACGGTTTTTACTAAGTTCTTCGCAAGGGCTGTCATCGACACCGGAAGAAAAGAGGAATATAGTATTTCGATGAATATTCATATTACGCCTCGTCATCTTCCTTTGACGGACGGGATCGACATGTATGTGCAGAACAAACTTTCCCACTTAGATCATTTTGAGGCACGGATCCTAGGAGCGCATGTGGTCCTTTGGCATGATCACAGTGCCCCGCCGAAAAAGCAGTATCGGGTCAAAGTCCACTTGGCGGTGCCAGGGCCCGATATCTTTGCGGAGGCTGGAGAGGAGGATCTTTACGCGGCGATTGATAAGGCGGAGGAGAAGTTGTCCAGCGAACTACGGAAACGGAAGACGAAGAGGGTGGATCGGAAACGCCATGTGGAGGCGCGAAGAAAAGAAAAAGCTCGCCGGTTCGGGCGATAGCCAGTTCGGGCTATTTTGTTCCCAAAACTGGACTGTTTGTTAACAAGTTGTACGCAGTAGGATTTTTTTGCGCGAATCAGTAAATTTGTAAATCCTTGTTAATATTAGGTTTGTAAAATATTTTATAAATTTACGTTAAAATATATTGTTTCGCCAAAGTGGGCGTGATTTAATTTTTGTCCCATTTGCTGATCTTGGGCAAATCGCTCAAGAGTTGCTCATGGGAAACAAACAAACACCAAAGGAGATACGAAACAAAATGATCAAGAATATTACAGCGATTCTTGGCGTGCTTGTGGCCGTGGCCAGCTTGTCCCTCGCGGACAGCGCTCCGGAAGCATCCGCCCAGGATACGAAAAAGATGGTTCAAAATAACTTCGTTGAGACCGCCCAGAATGGCATCAAGCTCAGCGGATACGTCGATGCCGGTTATGCGTATAACTTCACCGGCACGGGAAATCAGTCTGTGGTTGATTCCCGTTTTGGTTCCGACACCGCCCAACGCGGTGATTTCCAGCTCTATGCTGTGAAAATCGCGCTGGAAAAAGCGATGACCTCGGAAAACAAAGCACAGGCCGGATTCCGCGCCGATGTGATGATTGGTGAAGATGCAAATTACTTCATCGATCGTTCTTACCCGAACAACAACCTGAACGGTGGCACGGGTTCGGTATCAGGAAATGGCGGTCCGACCAATGATGATAGCAACTCGAACAGCCTCTTTTTGGAACAGGCTTATGTTTCGATCCGTGCCCCTGTGGGGAACGGTTGGGACTTCAAAGTTGGAAAGTTCGCCTCGATCCTCGGTTACGAGGTAATGGAGCGTCCCGCCAACATGAACACGACCTTTGGGTTGCTGTTCCAACAGATGCCCCTCTACTACACCGGTGTTCTCTCCTCCTACCGCTTTGACGACTACGTTGATGCGAAGTTGGGTGTGGTGAACGGTTCGAACAGCGACAACAACACGACTCTCAACCCGAATGTGGGTGACGGTTGTGCAGTTCTCGCAGCCTTGAACATTACCGCTCCTGGTGGCAATGCGAACTGGAGCAACAACTTCCAGTACAGCACGGGTGTGGATAATAACACGGCGACTGGACCTTTTGATTCGGTTACCCCGCAAAACACCGGCGGAACCACGGTCAACGCGAATGGTACCACCGGTCAAGTAACCCAATCAGGTAATCTGATTGTTTATAACTCTTGGGGAAATTGGGCCCCTAAGTTTGCTGATGATAAGCTGTTGCTCGCCTTCCAAGGAGTCATTGGAAACAGCACAGGCTCTTTTAATGTGCAAACTGGAACTGCTTTTGGCAACGGGCCCTATGGGATGAACAGCACTTGGTATGGTGCGGGTGCCTATGCGAAGTATCAGTTCAACGACTGGTTCTCGCTGGCCAGCCGCGGGGAATACCTAGGCTCCAACAACTCTGGAAAGTTCGGTTCTCAAGGTGGAAACAGCACGCAAGGCAACGGGACATATCACAATACTGGCGCCAACTGGTGGGAGTACACCATCACGGCTGGTTTCAATGTGATTGATAACCTCCTTCTCCGGGCGGAGTACCGCTTGGATTGGGGTAGCAACATCAATGCCAACTCCGAGAGCTATGTTTCTCCCGGTGGCGGCGCAGGTGGTGGACCTTGCCACTACGCGGGTGCAGAAGTTGTCTACAGCTTCTAAAGATTTGGTAGAATAGTTAGTATAGAAACCCCTCGGACGAGAGTGATTGCTCGTCCGGGGGGTTTTCTTTTTTATGTAGGGCGACCATTCGTGGTCGCCGGGGACGAGGCGGGCAAGACGCCCGCGCTACAATTTTTTAATCTTGGTAGGGTCCGTTATCGTTAACGGACCATGTTCTGTCCTTACTCGGGAAAAATATTTTATAAAACCATATCCATCAATACTCAAAAACAAAAAACGCAGGCTTTGGCGGCCTGCGTTTCTTGACGAACACCCACAGAGACATTCGTAACTCAAATTACGTAGACAGGTATGTTATTAAAACGTTCAAATAATTTTTGTAGACAGGTTCGGTAGGGATGATAGGTAAATTGGCTTCGTACAGCATTTTGATCAGCAATCATGGTGCGGTATGAGCGTCAACAAACACAAACCAAAGGAGATAGTGAATAAAATGATCAAGAATATTACAGCGATTCTTGGCGTGCTTGCGGCCGTGGCCAGCTTGTCCCTCGCGGACAGTGCTCCGGAAGCATCCGCCCAGGATACGAAAAAGATGGTTCAAAATAACTTCGTTGAGACCGCCCAGAAGGGCATCAAGCTCAGCGGATACGTCGATGCCGGTTATAGCTACAATTTCACCGGCGCCTCTGCTGGCACCTCGGATGTGACGGGCCGTTTCGGTTCCGACACCGCCGCTAAAGGTGACTTCAACTTGTACGCGGTTAAGATCGCCCTCGAAAAGGCGCTGACCTCGGAAAATAAGGCTCAGGCCGGGTTCCGTACCGATGTGATGATCGGTGAAGATGCCTACTACCTTGCTAATCGTAATTTTGTTGATGGTGAGGATAACACTCAGCAGAACTCGAATTATCTATTCCTCGAACAAGCCTATGTTTCGATCCGTGCCCCTGTGGGCAATGGTTGGGACTTCAAGGTTGGTAAGTTCGCCTCCATCCTTGGCTATGAAGTGATGGAGCGTCCGGCAAACATGAACACAACCTACGGCCTGCTTTTCGAGCGGATGCCCCTCTACTACACCGGCGTGTTGTCATCCTACAAGTTTGACGATTACCTCGATGCAAAATTGGGTGTCGTCAATGGCTCGAATACAGATAATAACACAACTACCGGTTTGAATGGTGACGGTTGTGCGGTTCTCGCAGCATTGAATGTGACCGCCCCTGGTGGCAACGCAAACTGGAGCAATAACTTCCAGTACAGCAGCAACTCCGATAACAACACTGCTTCTACTGCGAACATAGGTGGGTACACGATCTCGGCTGCACAGCTCAACACAAACCCAACTCAGGTTTTGACTGCGAATAGCGGTTCTGCATACACATTGATATACAACTCATGGGGAAATTGGGCTCCTAAGTTCGCTGATGACAAGTTGTTATTTGCGTTCAATGCACTTCTCTTGGCAACTGGCGGGTCATCCAATAATGACCTCTTTTCGCCTAACTCAACCTCCTATGGTGCAGGTGCATATGCCAAATATCAATTCAACGACTGGTTTAATTTATCCAGCCGCGGTGAATATCTTGGTATCTCCACCAATGGAGCAAACATTGACTGGTGGGAGTACACCATCACAGCGGGTTTTAACGTCATCGATAATCTGCTAATCCGTGCGGAGTACCGTTTGGATTGGGGAAACGATTCAGTTAACAACTTTGATACTGGGAACAATAGTGTTAATCTCTCAAATGCCTCTACCAGCTCCGGCCCAGCTCACTACGCGGGTGCTGAAGTTGTCTACAGTTTCTAAAGAAATTTAGAGCACAGTTAGTTTAGAAACCCCTCGGACGAGAGTGATTACTCGTCCGGGGGTTTGTTGTTTTGTGTGGGGGTGCTTCAACGCTTAGGTAGGGTGCGCTTGGCAAGCGAACCGACTGGGCACTGAATGATCACGGATCGATTCGGTTGCCTTGCCAAGGCAACCCTACCTAACGGTCGGTCTAAAGCTTTAAGGTTCGGTATTGCTCGGGTTCTACGGTTGGATGGGATAGAAAGAGGCATGTCGGATCTGCCTTACTGGACGGTGGTGAATCTTCTGCGG
>CAMCFB010000018.1 GCA_945874125.1 Verrucomicrobia subdivision 6 bacterium
GGGATAATTTTTGTGACGGCTTTTTGCGCCCAGAGCCAAGAGTCGACTGGCCGGCTTTCAGTAGCACCCTCGCCGGCTGCTTCCCCTGCCCCAGCAGCTACACCCGCACCCACGCCGGCACCGGAAGCGGCGCCCAAGGCGGCGGAGCCCACGTCGAATGTGGTGGATGCTCCTCTCCCGGAAATTGCCAACCAACCCAAAGTGATCACGCCAAATCAGACCCAAGTCAAAGATGGGGAGCGAGGCCCCCGGGACGGGAGGTGGTACATCGGTGGAGCGGGTGGCGCGATGGTTCAACAAATTGTCGAAAATGGAACTGTCACCGCCGTGGGTCAACAACCACTGAACCAAGAAGACAGCGGACAACTGGGTGCGTACTTAGCACTACGAGCCGGATACGACTTCGCAGTCCGAGACGTTCAGCTGGCCTTTGGCGAGCCAACGCCGATGCGAACGGCCATGGAGTTAGAGTTTAACTACCTAGGCTCTTATGAGAAAATGGCCGTTTATCCTAACGGAGGGGCACCAGTTGGAACGGAAACATTTAACTTAAATGCCTACAGTGTCTTACTGAATGGACTGATTAAGTTTGAGGATTTGCCCGTGACGCCTTATTTCGGTGGCGGGGTCGGTTGTTCGGTTTTGTATGCGCAAAATCACAAACTGACAGTCGCAGGATCTGTCAATGGCCAAGATGTTGATTACAGCTCCGCATCGGCCAATGCAAATAATGTATGTTTGGCCTTGCAGGCCATTGTAGGCCTAGAACGCCAAGTTTATGAGAATTTGAGCATATTTATCGAGTACCGATTCATGGCCTATATGGATGTGAATTTCAACTTTGGTAGTCAGTCCACCCCAAATGGGTCGGCAGGGCAAGGTGGCTCAAGTTCTTCCAATGATTTTCTGGCAAACCAGATCATTTCCTCTGGCCTGAAGTGGAGCTTTTAAAAATGGTATCCGATAAATACCGCGCTATTTACTTAGTCCTCCTTGCCTTGCCGGGACCGCTCGTCGCCCAGACGAATGCGCCTGCCCCCGCGGCGCCGATGAAGGTGACGAGTGAGACTGCCCCGATGATTGATGCCACGCGCGAGACCTTGTCCAAGTGGGTGGAGACGAAGCAGCTGATCTCGAAGGAAAGGTCGGAGTGGGCCACGGGCAAAGACATTTTGGAGGATCGAGTCCGGCTGGCCCAAGCGGAGACGGATACGGTGCGGGATAAGCTGAAGGAGATCTCTGCCGCGGTGGCGGAAGCGCAAAAGAAGCGGGACGAGCTGGCCGCCCAGAACGACAAACTGAAGGCGACGGCGGAGAAGTCGAAAGCGATGGTGATCGCCGCGGAAAAGCAGTTGCGCCCCCTGCTGCCCCAGCTACCCGAGCCCCTGCGCGAAAAACTGAAACCGATCATCGCGCGTTTCCCCGAGGATTCGGAGAAGTCAACCGCCTCCCTGGCGGAGCGGTTGCAAAATGTTTTGGGTATTTTGGATCAGGCCAGCGCCTTTAATGCCACGGTGGCGAGCGTGAAGGAGCTACGCACCTTCCCTGATGGCACGCGGGCCGAGGTCACCACCGTTTATCTTGGTCTCAGCCAAGCGTACTACACCAACCGCGAAGGCACCTTGGCGGGAATCGGTCACCCGGGACCGGACGGTTGGGTGTGGAAGCCGGACAATGCCAACGGAAAGAAAATCCTCCTCGCGGTCCACATTCTTGAAGGAAAGGAAAAGGGGGCTACGTTTATTGATCTCCCCGTAAAAATACAATGAGTCTTAATATCGAGCGTTCAAACTTAAGTTCACGACCCAAAGGGAATTCGAATTTCGGAATTCGGAATGCGGAATGCGAAATTCGGATTTGGGATTTTTCTTTTCTATCGGTCGTTGGTTTGGTGCTCCTGAGCAGCTTTTCGGCGATAGGCCAGCAGCCGACGGATGCGAAGGTTGAGCCTCGGGTGCCTCGGGCGGAGTTTGTTGCCCCCCCTTCAGCCAGCAGTGCGGCAGCCCAAGCGGCACCGGCTCCCTCGATTCTCCCCCCGGCCCCGCCGAAAGCGGTGGATGTGCTGGCGTCCGCCTCGACCAAAGCCAAGGCAGACCTGGATGCGGCGCTGAAGGAGTTGACGGCCACTCGCGATAAGATTGCGGCGGAGAAGGTGCCGCTGAGTAAAAAGCTTTCCCTTGCCGAAGACGACCTCGCTCTTGCCCGCAAAGAACTGGATCTTGCCCAGCGTGCCCGGGACATGAAAAACCTCGATCAATCCTCCCTCAAGGCGGAGATCAAACAGCGGGAAGAGGAGACGACCTACATGCTGAACCTGCTGAATGAGTTTGGCCGGAATTTCGGGGAGAAGAGCATTCACATTTCGGAACGGGCGGGGCACCGAGAAAAGCTGGATCTGGCCAAAGCAACGCATGAGAACAACACGGCGGCGCATGAGGATAAGTTTAAGGCCTCGTTTCGCATTGTGGATGCGGCTTTGACACGGTTGGGCGATCTGTTGGGGGGCCACAGCTATCCAGGCGTGGCGCTGGATGCCCAAGGAGGGCTGGTCGAGGGCAAGTTTGCCCAGATTGGCCCGATGGTTCTTTTCTCCTCCGCAGATGGCGCAGTGGCAGGTTGGGCCTCCGAAGCCAAGGGATCGAAAGAAACGGTTCTCAAAGGGGCGGAGCACTCGAAAATCTTTGGCCCGGCTTTTGCCTCCCTCATGTCTGGGGGAGAGAGCGTGATTGCGTCTGACTTCACCATGGGTCAGGCCCTGAGAAATTACGGAAACAAAAATTCGATCATTCGCACCTTCATCCACGGTGGGCCCATTATGTGGCCCCTGCTCCTTTCGGCGATTGTGGCGGCGATTGTGTCGCTGGAGCGGTCGCTCTTCATTGTTTCGGAAAAGCGGAGGCAGAATCCCGAGCAGGTGGAAAAGATCTTCTCCTTAGTCGAAAGCGGGAATCAGCCTGCGGCCATCCAAGTCGCCAACGCCTCTACCGATTTCGTGGCTCGAGTCCTCGGCTTTGCCCTAGCCAACGCCAATCTTTCCATCGGCCAAGCGATCAGCAAGGCCAGTGCGGTCGAGCTGAAGCGGTTTAGTCGGGGTCTGCCCATCCTCGATACGATTATTACGGCAGCGCCCTTGTTGGGACTGTTGGGCACGGTGACGGGTATGATGAACACCTTTAGCATGATGGGTGGGGATGAGTTAGGCGCGCCGACGGCGATCACGGGTGGTATCGCGGAGGGGTTGATCGCGACGGCCTTCGGTCTGTTGATCGCCATCACCTGCTTGTTCCCGAACAACTATTTGAATGCGCGCATCGAATCGGCCCAGCACGAGATGGAAGATGCGGGTCGTCGGTTGGAGCTGATGCTCATGGCGGAAAAGGCGTTTGAGAGGGCGAGCCACTCCCACGGGGGGGATCACGGCAATCCGCCTCCTGTGCCGCAGCGGGTGGCGTCCAGCCCGATGGCGCCTCCGCCGCCTGCCCCGCCGAGCGTACCAGTGACACCCTCCTTGGCGGGCACGGCTCCAGCGAACAGGATGCCGGTGGCACCTCCTAGTTCGGTGGTGGCTCCGGGCACTCCGGCTCCAGCGCTGCCGACGGTGACGGCGGGGACAAAGTTGCAGGCCAAGCCAGCCACTCGGCCCGCCAAGCCAGCGGGTAAGGGTGGATTTAACTTATTGTCCCTGTTCCAACGTAAATCGAGCGGCCCCTCCACAGGAAAGGCCTAAGCAAAGTGGCAGGCGGAGGCGGCGGTGTTTCCAGGGGAGGGCGAAAAAAAGCCCGGATCGAGATCATTCCTCTGATCGACATCATGTTCTTTCTTTTGGCGACTTTCGTGATGGTTTCTCTGTCCATGGTGAAGAACGAGGGGGTTTCGGTCATGCTGCCTGGCTCCAGCACCTCGGAGGCGAAGGAGAAGGACGACAGCATTACGACGGTATCGGTGGCGGAAGGTGGGGATGTTTACATCAACCAGGAGAAGATCACCATGAGTCAGCTTCCGCTGCGGCTCTCCTCGATCAAGGCTTCGAACCCGGATCCTAAATTTACTTTGAATGCGGACTCGAGGGCTAATTTTGACAAGGTGGTTCTGGTTTTGGATGAAATCCGCAAGTTGGGGGTGACCAAGATCGGTATCTCCACCAAAACTCGCCAATGAGTGTGATCTCCCCTCCCCCTCCGCGCTCGTCGCGGCCGCCGATGCCTCAGTTTGAGTCAAAGAAGCAGGCCAATCTCTACCCGCTGTGCATGGCGGCCGTATTCGGTTTTGCTATTTTTCTGGTGGTGGTGGTGGGAGGGATCCTGTTTCCCGTTTCCACCTTTGAGAAAAAGAAGAAGGTGGAGGTGGAGCAGGAGCTGGATATTTCCAACCTCAAAAAGCCGGAGACGGAGCAGCCCAAGGAGGAGGTGGAGCAGGAGAAGGAGCCACCGCCGCCTGCCCCGATTATGGAGAATGTGAATATTGCCGCCCCTGCCATGGATGACGCTCCTGCATTGTCGCCGATGAGCTTGAGCGATCTGGAGTCGGCCCTCGCCCCCGGTGGTGGTGGCGGAATGTTCGGCGGGGGCGGAGGATTTCAGTCAGGCCGGATCGGTGGAAAGGGTGGCGGGGGAGGATTGGGAGCGGACATGGATCAAGCCTTTTCGATGGCCGATCTGGATCAAAAACCTCGGGCGGTGTACCAGCCTGCTCCAGTTTATCCCGCGGCTTTGCGATCCCGAAAGATTGATGGGGTCGTAACCGTGATCTTTGTCGTGGATGCTAATGGGAGAGTGGCGAACGCCAAGGTGGAGAAGAGTTCCGATCCTGCCTTCGATAAGCCCGCGCTGGATGCGGTGCGGAAGTGGAAATTTGAACCTGCCATGAAAGAAGGCCGTAAAGTATCGGCCAAGATGCGCGCCCCGATCCGGTTCGATACGAAGGCCTCCTCATGAAGCGGCAACCCGACAACATGAAATCTATCGTGCCCCGACCTTGGCGGGAAACGGGAGGCGGGAGGCGGGAGAAATGGAAGATCCAGCTTCCAGGCCTATCCCGCCACCTTTCGCTTTCCAACTTCCACCAGCTTTCGGTGGCGGCTTTGCTCTCTTTTACCCCAAGCCTTGGCTTTGCCACGGATCCCTCCGCGCACGACCCGCAGCCTGCGCCCGGGTCACCGGGGGCGACTCGGGCGGCGGTGATGCAAGTATTTGGCGATCCCGATTTTCGCAAGCGGGCGATTGAGAATTTCAATCTGCACAGCGATCTGGAGCCGAAGTTGCCCGCGACGGAGAAGGAGGCCTTTACCAAGATTGCGGATCTGGCGGCGACGGATGTGGTGAAGGCGTACTTCGAGCTAAAGGCGAAGGTGACGGCCGATTCGAGCGCGGTCTTTGATTTCACGCTGGGGTCGATTGCCTATCAGCTGAATCGCCCGAATGAGGCGGCGAAATATCTGGAAAGTGCGACGCGCAAATTTCCCAACTATTTGAGGGCATATAAGAACCTGGGATTGATCCAGCTGCAGCAGGGTCGGACGGACGAGGCGATCAAAAGTTTAACGAGATCGATCGAGTTGGGCGGTGGGGATGGCAATACGTTTGGTCTGCTGGGGACGGCCTATGTGTCGAAGGAGAATTTTGTCTCGGCCGAAGGGGCGTTCCGGAATGCGCTGCTCCTGCAGCCCTCGACGCCGGAGTGGAAGTTGGGGTTAGCGCGCTGCATTTTTCGGCAGAACAAGTATGCCGAGGCGATCTCTTTGATGAATGACTTGATTGAGAGGCAACCGGACAAACCTGAGTTTTGGCTGCTGTTGGCGAGTGCTCATATGGGGTTGAAGGAACCGGTGGCGGCGGCGACCTGTTATGAGATGGTGGATCGGCTGGGGAAATCGACTCCGGATACGTTGACCTCGCTGGCGGATATTTATTTGCAGGAGTCGAACTATCCCTTGGCGGTGGAGACATATGTGCGGGGTCTGGATCTGAAGCCGGGTCAAAAAATTGATCGGACCTTGCGAGCGGCGGAGGTACTGAATGGCCGGGGCGCACCGATCGAGGCGGGCATTTTGCTGGAGAAGTTGAAGGCGTACACGGGTGGAAATGTGGAGGCGGACAAAAAGAAGAAGATGTTGAAGTTGGAGGCGAAGATTGCGTCCTCGCAGGGCAAGTCGGCCGAATCGGCCAAGGTGCTGGAGGAGATTTTAAAGGAGGATCCGTTGGATGGAGATGCGCTACTTCTTTTGGGTCAGCACTATGCGAAATCGAATCAACCGGAGAAGGCGATCTTTCTTTTTGAGAGGGCGGAGGGGATGGAGCAGTTTGAGGCGGATGCGAGGGTGCGGCACGCGCAGGTCTTGGTGACCTCGGGTAAATATGAGGAGGCAGTGCCCCTTTTGAAACGAGCGCAAGAGATTAAAGCCCGAGATAGCATTGCGCGGTATTTGGAGCAGATCGAAAGACTGCTCAAGACACGATCGAAAAGCTAAGGGGTGGTGGCGGTCGGGCCCCTCTTGATTTTCGAGAAACTTCATCTTAATAGATTGTATGAAGTCGGTGTTCCATTTTCTGTCTCTGCTGGCGGTCTCGCAGGCTTTGGCCTCGGTTGAGTACTCTGCATCCCTCGAGCAGAAGGCGCGGTCGGGGGATCATCAGGCTCAAATGGAGCTGGCCATCGCCTATGAACAGGGCAAAGGCGTAGCCAAAGACGAGCGCAAAGCGATGGAGTGGTTCCAGAAGGCCCGAGAGGGTGGATATCCGGATCAGGAGCTGGCTCAACTGAACCAACAGCGGGTGGCTCTGGCTGGGTCCAGAATCGAAATCGCTGTCCAAACCTATCGCACCCAAAATGGGGACCGCCTCCCTACGTCCCTAGCTGAACTTTCTTCTTCTGGAATCCTAACCGAAGCTCCCAAAGATCCGTGGGGTCGGGAGATTGCTTATATTCCCTCACCCGATGGCAAAACATACTCCCTCTTTTCGGTAGGCCCTGATGGTGCTCCGAGAACTGCCGATGACATTGTGGCTCTCCAGTCTGGATCAAGTCTGGATGTCGAAACTGCGGCTGGGAGCGAAGAGCCTCCGATGCCCTGGTGGAAGGTTTGGTTGGTCAAGATCTGGAGCTGGCTGACCTTCTGGCGCCGCTAAAAATTGAAGCTGGGACCTTTACAAAGCTCAAAAATACACTTGTAAATCACTGATAGGCAATGACTTATTGGGGGTCGTAGGTCAGTTAAGTCGTTGACCAGTAGAAGGTTACAACGTGATTTTTAGATTTTGGGGTCGTAGGTCGACCGAAATTAGGGACGGCGGATAGGAAAACCGCGAAACGGTCGTGCCCCAGAGGGGCTACGTCTTACAGCCGAAAATACCACCAAGGCCTTTCTTCGCCGATGACCCACTCTTCGTGAAGATCGTCCGACAGGGCCGAACCTTGGGACGCACCATTTTTTCCCGGGTAGTAAACCATACTTTCGATGCTGGCCTCCTCGTAGCGGATCTTCGTGGTCGTAACGTTCTCCATGTAGTTAACTTGCTGACCCACACGAAATTTTCCAGTAACGTTTGTGTGACATTTTTCCAAAACTTTCTCTCCACTTACTGGCACTTTACCTGACAAGAGAAACCCCCTTTCTCGACGTGCCGTACCCCTCTTGGCATGCAAGTGAGGTGAAATCGTACATTTTTCTAATCGGGCTTGGCCTGTTCGCCGGCGCGATTTCTCAAGGCCAAACTCCGCTGGCCGCGCCCGCCGCCACCCCGGTGGATGAGGAAAATTACGTCCCGCCATGGATGAAAGAAGAGGCGAAAGAATCGGACGGCTTCGACTGGTACGTCGCCCCAGCCTTGGGAATTTCGATGATCCGCGATACCGATATCAACCAGTTTTCTGGAAGCACAAGCGGTACCACCGTGAGCAGCGGCGCCGCCACCCTGGCCTTCAATCCGGGCTTTCGGATGGATTGTCCAATTGGAGCCAAGATCACCGATTGGTTCGCCTTGGAATTCGCCCCCGGCTTTATGCTGAACACCATCCAGTATATCGAGCCTACGAACGGTTCCCTCACGATTGGAAGCCAGACGGTATCTCAATCAGAGCAGGGCGCGTTGGTCGGCGATTACTATCAAATCCCAATGCTGGCCAACTTCCTCTTCACCATTCCGATTCATCCCCAGTTCACCATTTCAGCAGGCTTTGGCGTCGGAGGCATGGTCTCGGCCGCCCAAACCACTTCTCTGCAAGGGGTCACCCTGGAAAGCTCCGACGGAATTAGCACGGCGCTCTCCTTTGCCTACTCGGGACAGTTCGGACTCGATTTCCCCTTTTCGGAAAACATGCAGGCGGGTCTCTACTACAAGTACACTGGAACGGGAGAGCAGGATTTTACAGGAGGCAACTTTTTCCAGTTCGTCCAGAATAACAACGGAACCTCCACCCAAAGCGTTCAGGGCTATTTTCTTTACCGATTTTAAATTGACGAAAAACTAGATTCTCCCCTTGGTGCTGAGCACGCCTTTCACCCTCGCGTCCCTTGAGACCGCCTCCTGCAGTGCCTTGGCCAAGGCCTTGAAAATTGCCTCAATCTGGTGATGTACATCTCGCCCGTACAGCACCTCCGCGTGCAGGTTCATTCCCCCTTGCACCGAGAGAGCTCGCAAAAACTCCTCCACCAGCTGCGCCGAAAAATTTCCCACCTTGCCCCGCTGGCTTAACCCCCGCAGTTCGAGATACGGCCTCCCGCTTAGATCAATCGCCACCCGAGCCAAGGTCTCATCCATCGGGACGTGCGCCGTCCCATACCTCCGAATCCCCTCCTTTTTCCCAAGGGCTTGGGTCAATGCCTGCCCCAACACAATGCCCACATCCTCCACCGTGTGGTGCAGATCCACCTCCAAATCCCCCTTCGCCTTGACCTCCAAATCAAAAAGACCGTGCCTCGCAAACAGGTTCAGCATGTGATCGAAAAAGGGGATTCCCGTTTTGATCTTGGCCCTTCCCTGGCCGTCCAGACCCAGCGTGACCGCAATCTGCGTCTCACTGGTCTTACGAAACTTTTTTCCCTCCCGTTTGCCTTGGCTCATAAAAGCCGAGTCTCGACCGAATCGGCGTGCGCGTCGAGCCGTTCAAGTCGGGCCAAAATCCCCGTCGCCCTAGCCGAACGCCTCACCGCCCCCCTTTTATACTCCACCACGCTGACCCTTTTAACAAAATCCTCCACCCGCAGCCCCGCAAAGGCCCTCCCTGCCCCTCCCGTCGGCAGGGTGTGACTGGGCCCCGCCACATAATCTCCCAAGGCCACCGCGGAAAAATTGCCAATAAAGACTCCGCCGGCGCAGCGTATCTTCTCCGCCATCTTTTTGGCTCCACGACACTGCAACGAAAGATGCTCGGGCGCGATGGCCTCGGCCAACTCCACCGCCTGCGCCAGATCTTTGGTCCAAACCAGTGCAGCCCCCCGCTTCAAAACGTCCCGCAAATATCCAGATCGGGGTTGGCGAGAGCTTTGGCTCAACACCTCCGCCAAAACTCGACCCAAAACCTTCATCGATGTCGTGAGAAAAAATATCTGGCTCCCTGGTCCATGCTCCGCCTGTGCCACCAGATCGGCCGCCACCCAATCGGGCCGCGCCGTCTCATCCGCAATTACCGCAATCTCGCTCGGCCCGGGCAACAGATCGATCCCCACCATGCCGAACACCTGCCGTTTCGCCTCCACCACCCAAGCACTGCCCGGCCCACAGATTTTCTCCACCGGCCGAATCGTTTCGGTCCCAAAAGCCATCGCGGCCACCGCCTGCGCACCTCCCACCTGATAAATCTCCGTTGCCCCAGCCTTCTGCAGCGCCCATCCCAACACAGGATTCACCGGCCCCGGCGTGCAGGCCACAATCTCTTTCACCCCCGCCACTCGGGCCAACACCACCGTCATCAAGGTGGTTGAAACTAGCGGAGCCGTCCCCCCCGGCACATAGACTCCTACCCGCCCCAACGCAGGAAAATTTTCTCCCGTGCTTGCCCCCTGCGCATTTCTCTTTCTCCAAGCCACCGGACGAGTGGCCTTGGCAAAATCCGCAATGTTCTTTTCCGCCAAGGCCAGGGCCCGCCTTACTTCAGCCGAAGGAGCCCGAAACTTGCCCCTCACCCGCAAATCCCCCTGGCGAATCTTTTTCTGGGCAAACCGATTGTGAATCTTCACCACCGCCGCGTCCCCGCCTCGGCGCACCTCTCCTAGAATCCGCTCCACCACCGATCTGACTTTCCGATCCGGTAACGCTTTCCGCGAAAGCTGGCGAAGGGCCCAAGCCGCGTTCACCTTCCCACGCGCATCCAGAATTTTCATACTACTCCCACTCAATCGTGGCCGGCGGCTTCGAGCTCACATCCAGCACCACTCGATTCACCCCTTTGACCTCATTACAGATCCGGTTCGAAATTTTCCCCAAAAGGTCCCCCGGCAGACGTACCCAATCCGCTGTCATCCCGTCCTTGCTCTCCACTGCACGGATCGCCACCGCGTTGTCGTACGTTCTTTCATCTCCCATGACTCCTACACTACGACAAGGCAACAAAACGGCAAAACTTTGCCAGATTCGATAGTACCAGCCTGATGCTTTCATCTCTTCGACGACGATCGCATCCGCCTCCCGCAGGATCGACAGCTTCTTCTCCTCAATCGCTCCTAAACAGCGCACCGCCAAACCTGGTCCCGGAAACGGCTGGCGCCACACCATCTCTTTCGGCAAACCCAAGACTGCACCAACTTTTCTTACTTCGTCCTTAAAAAGCTGCCGCAACGGCTCGACCAACCCGAGTTTCATCCTTTTAGGCAATCCCCCCACATTGTGGTGACTCTTAATCAGGGAGGCAGGATTGCCCGCAATCGACACACTTTCGATCACATCCGGATACAGCGTTCCTTGCGCCAAAAACTGCGCGCCCCGACCCACCTTCTTCGACGCTTCATTAAAAACGTGAATGAATTCTCGTCCGATGAGCTTCCTTTTCTTCTCGGGATCGGCCACCCCACGAAGCCTACGGAGAAACCTCTGGCGAGCATCGATCACCGTTAAGTTGAAGTGCCGGTGTTTGCCAAAAATGCGCTTCACGCTTTCCACCTCCCCCTTTCGCAACAATCCATTATCCACAAAAATACATCGTAGTCTGTTGCCGATCGCGCGGTGGAGCAGAGCCGCCGCCACACTCGAATCTACCCCGCCGCTGAGTCCCAGAATAACCCGCCCATTCCCGACCTGTTGTCGCACATCCGCCACCGCCCGCTTCAGGAATGAACCCATGGTCCACGTTCCCCGACAACCGCAGATCTTTTTCAAAAAGTTTCCCAGAATCTGCTGTCCTTTGGGGGTGTGGGAAACTTCCGGGTGAAATTGCAGCCCGTAAATCTCCCCCTTTCGCACCACCGCATACGGACTGTTCTCCGTCGTCGCCACCGACTGAAAACCCCTCGGCAAACGCGTCACCCGATCGCCGTGACTATTCCAAATTTCCAGACGGGCCGGCAGCTTTTCGAGCAAAGGGCACGCTCGTTTTCTTTGTAAAGTTCCCCGGCCATATTCCCGCCTCGCTCCTCTCGCCACCTCCCCGCCGAATTCCCGAACCAAAAGCTGCATTCCGTAGCAGATTCCAAGAAGGGGAATCCCCAGATGAAAAATCGCCCGGTCCATTTTAGGCGCCTTCGGGCTGTACACGCTCGCGGGTCCCCCACTTAGAATGATCCCTTTGGGCTGAAGCGCCATCACCTCCCGAGCCGAAATCGTATGCGGAACAATTTCCGAGAAAACGGAGGCCTCCCGAATTCGTCTGGCAATGACCTGAGTATACTGCGAACCGAAATCAAGAATGAGCACTCGCTCAGCCCGGCTCCGGGAAGAAAGGGGGATTGCGACCTTCAAGTAGACTACTTCACCGATTTGGCAAAAATCGTCAAGCGGGACCGCTCAATCTGTTCGCAACCACGGATCGCCCCCTGCGGAGGAACTCTCTCGCTTACTTCGTTGCGTTTACCCCGCACTCCTGACGGGGCCTGTCCCGACTCTTGTCGGGGCTCTTATTGCATCTTCATCCCTTAACCCCTTAATCCATAAATCTCCCCCGCGCTAATCCTATTTCGCCTCCGGCGGGTGGAACTCTCTCGCTTGCTTCGCTGCGCTCGAGAGGATTTGAACCTCCATGGGTTGCCCCGCTACCACCTCAAGGTAGTGCGTCTGCCAGTTTCGCCACGAGCGCGTATCGGAAACCATAGTTTATCGCCTGCGTGGTGACAAGCCAGCCCGCACCCCCACCTTTCTCATGACCTCATCCAACATGGCCTCCGTCAGCCTACCCGTAAACGTGTTTTGCTGACTCACATGGTACGATCCCACCAGCCACCGACCTTCGGAAAGCTGAACCTCGACCCCGTGGCCAAATTTCGGCTTGGGCCGCAAAGCAAAATATCGGGAAACCGCCGCAAATCCAAATCCCCCCAAGGCCAGATACACCCTAGCCCTTGGCAACAACCTTAACTCCCGATCAAAAAATCCGCCGCACGCATCTCTCTCTTTCACGCTGGGGCGGTTCGTCGGGGGGGCACACTTCACGGGTGCGGTGATCCAGACATCGCTCAGCTCCAACCCATCCTTTCGGCTAACGCTCTCCGCCTGACTCGCCCACCCCGCCCGCCACAAAGCCCGATATAGCCAACGGCCCGATTCATCCCCGGTAAACATTCTCCCCGTGCGATTCGCCCCATGTGCTCCCGGCGCTAATCCCACCACCACGATCTTAGCCAGCGAATCCCCCCACCCCAAAACCGGTTTTCCCCAATAGGTTTCTTCGGCGTAGGCGGCCTTCTTTTCCTTCGCTACCTTCTCCCTCCACCTGACCAACCTCGGACACCGCCGGCACTGCAAAATCTCCCTTTGCAGAACGGGCCAACCGCCCTTGTCCGCCTTCAAGCCCGAGGCGGAATCCGACAAGACGTCCTCCCCATCCAACGAGAAATTCTCTGCCGATTTGCCGCCACGATCGCGTAGCCGATCGAGGCAAAAGGCAAAATCAGTGGGAAAAGAATGAAATGACCAGCCCACGCCCAACGTGGCATCAAGGTCAGGCAGTAACCGGAAGCCCGCGCCTTCGATCGCATCTGACCATCCTCTCCCAAAGCTTGAATCCCCTTATCCGCTAATGTTCGATCCACCATCGGAAATTGTCTCATCCCCTCGTCATCCTGATAGGCCACCGGATCAAAGGTCCCCGGCCGGGCTTGCCGCAACATCCACTCCACACTGCTCTGGCAAAAACCGCAGTCCGCATCATAAAAAAGGGTGACCCGAGCCATTCCTTGATCCTACCCCGATTTTTCCCCCCGCCAACTCGCTTGCCTTTTGCCTTTTTTAGCGCGAAAGTCACCCATGTTGAAGCCTGACCCATCCCGCCTTGGCTCCACCCTTTTCCGTCTGATCGCCAAAGGCGAGATTATCACTTACGGCTACGTGGCGGTTCTTCTTCTGGTCGTGGCTGGATCCATCGGCATCTACCTCATTCACTACATCCTGAATGCCATGCTCCTGCATCAGCCCTTTTTCTCCAGCCTCATCGCGGTCATCAATGAGGTTCTCCTCATCCTGATTGTCATGGAAATTTTGCGCACCGTCACCCGCCTCCTTGTCTCCCCCGCGCATGATGTCAGTATCGCGGACCTGATTCCGTTCTTGGTCATCGCGGGCATCAGCGTCACCCGCCGAATCCTAACCATCGGCGCTGGTCTCTCCGTCCAAGAGACGGAAGGTCACTCGCTCGATCCCATCAAATTTACCCAATCGATGACCGAGTTGCTCGTCAGCGGTGTGATTATTGTTTTAGTCAGCCTCTCGGTTTGGCTGATCCAGCGCAAGGGGCCGGCAAAACTAAGCTAAGGCGCGGTCTAGCGTTCTTCAGGCAGATAAATCGAGTCGGGGAAATTCCCGCGTAAACGTTCGCCCGCCGGTCCCTGCGTGACCGCTTCGACCAAATACTTTCCTCCGACAAAACATCCCTTCCACGACTGCCCAAATCCCCCAAAACTCTCCTCATTATCCCCACGCGACCTCACCTTATTGTGCCCAAATTTAAAACAGCGCAGATCCATCGCCACCTGCTTGGCCAAATGGGCATCGTCCGTCGCTAGACTCGAAACGAGATTTCCATTCGAAACATTCATCTCCGCCACCAGCTGATCCACACTGTCCACCACCGTCACCGAATCCACCGGACCAAACGGCTCCCCGTGGTACAGCTTGCAGTTTCGGGGCAGGCTCAATAAAGCCACTGGCGCCAAGTAAGCCGAGATATCTTGGGCAGGCTGAAACAACCCTTCGTCTAACTTCCCCTCAAACAGCGCCACCGCGCCCCCCGCCACCGCCTCGGTCACCTGCACCCGTAGCTCCTCCACCTTCTTGCTGTTGATCAAAGGGCCGTAATCCAGCGCGGGCAACGGATCCTCCGCCTTGTCCACCAGCAGAGGATGACCGCACTTCAACCCTTGCACGACCGCCAGGTACATTTCTAAAAATTTCGGGAACATGGACCGCTGCACCACGTAGCGCGGATAGGCCGTACATCTCTGCTTGCCAAACTCAAACCCCTTCTTGATCTGCGCCGCCAAACTTTTCCAATCCGAATACTCCCACACCCCGTAACAGTTCACTCCGTCCATCTCGAGCATGTAGCGCTTCGATCGATCATAAAACGCCGCCGCGATCTCCCGCCCATTGTTTTTCCCGCCGACGAAAGCCAAACAGGAAATCGCCTCATTTCGCACCAAGGCCTCACTCAACTCCCCCCCCGAACCGCTGACTAAGCTCACCGGCAATCCCCGTCTCCGGGCCAGAGCCATCGCCAAGGTCACCGCGTGAATTCCACCGTCGGTTGGCGTCTTGGCAATGACCGAGTTACCCGCCAAACACTGCACCAGCACCGCATGAATCAGAACGGACAGGGGATAGTTCCACGAGGCGATGTTCGAGATCAGCCCCAGCGGCTTTCTTCCCTCCATCATTTTCTCAACCTGGCCGACGTACCAGCGAACTCCTGAAATACAACGTTCCACACTTACCTTGGACTGCGCGTAGGGTTTGCCGATTTCCCAAACCAAAGTCTTGGCCAACAAATCGGCGTGTTTTTCCAGATCCTCCAGCGTCTCGGTCACTTTGCGTTTGCGTTCGTCTAAGTCGGTCTTCGACCAAGCGTGAAACTCCGCTTCCGCCGCCACCACCGCTGCCCGCGCCGCCTCCAACCGAATCATCGGATACCGGCCCAGGGGGGTGGCATCCACCGGAGAAAGGAAGAGCTTTCCGTGCCCCGGCTGCTGCCACTTGCCGGCAATTAAGTTGAAAAGATTGCCCTCGGGGCCAAACGCCTCCGGAGCCACCTTGCGGTGCTGCTCAATCAAATTGGGCCAAGAGGCCCATGGGGAGATAAACTTACTCAAGGAACAGAAAGGCTACTCAATTTTCGTCTCGAGTCACGCTCCGACTCGACGAATGCGCTATTTTTCCTTATCTCCATACGATGAAAGAAATTCGTGCCCTGCTTCAGATCATGGCTCGCCTGCGCAGCCCCCAAGGTTGCCCCTGGGACCGGAAACAGACCCATCAAACTCTCCGACCCATGATGCTGGAGGAGGTGTACGAGCTGCTGGAGGCCATCGAGCAGAAGGACGATCACGCCCTGCAAGAGGAGCTGGGAGACGTCCTCCTTCACCTTATTTTCCATGCCCAGCTGGCCAAAGAGCGCCGGGCGTTTGATTTTCGCCAGGTCGCCCAGCGATTGGCCGAAAAACTGGTCAACCGTCACCCCCACGTCTTTGGCCAGGAGCGGCTCGCTACCACCCGACAGGTTCTTCACCGGTGGCATCAACTGAAAGAAGCTGAAAAACCGTCCCGCCAAAGCTCCTTGGACGGGATCCCGATTCATCTTCCTTCTCTTCTTCTGGCCCAGAATCTGCAAAAACGGGCCGCCCGAGTCGGTTTCGATTGGCCCAATCCAGAGAAAGGCATCCCCGCCAAGATCCGGGAGGAGATAAAAGAGGTTTGCCAAACGAAAGGCCGAGGCGCTGCCTTTGCCCGCGAGCTGGGGGACCTCCTTTTCACGCTGGTCAACCTGGCTCGCCACCGCGGGGTGGATGCGGAGACCGCTTGCCGTGACTCCGCCCGCCGCTTTGCCCGACGAGTGCGTTCGATTGAAACCCACCTGGCCAAAAAGGGAAAAAAAACGACCCAACTCAAGCCCGCTGAGTTGGAGCGAGAGTGGCAAAAGGCCAAAAAAAGGAGATGATTTTACTTAAGAATAAGTAATTACTTCTCACAACTTACTCTTCCCTTTGTCAGCTTTTCACTTGCCCGCAATCGCTCTCTCTCCAAGTATCTCCATTCAAGCAAACGCCCCAATAGGGGCAGAAGGAGAAACACACTATGCTAGCAGCTGCAGCAATGAAATCGGGTGACCTTGTCGGGTTCACCTTCTTTATCGGGACCATGGCTATGTTTGCCGCCTCGGTCTTCTTTTACTTCGAGCGGCAAACCGTCTCGGATAAATGGAAGACCTCACTGTTGGTCAGTGCTCTGATCACCACGATCGCGGCCGCCCACTACATGTATATGAGAGAGTACTGGTCAGCGACCTTCACCGGTAATAACGCCGGTGCCGCCTCGCCCACCGAATTCCGCTACATCGATTGGCTCCTCACCGTGCCTCTCATGTGCGTGGAGTTCTACCTCCTCCTCAAAACGGCGGGTGCCAGCGTGAATATGCTCTGGCGCCTCATCGGCTACTCGGTGCTGATGCTCGTCGCCGGTTACATCGGTGAAGTTTCCGCCAAAATGGGGCAACCCATCCGTGGCTTCGAAAACTTCGGCTGGGGTGTTATCTCCACCATCGGTTGGGCTGGAATCGTCTATGAAATCTTCTTCGGCGAAGCCAAACAGCTGGCCGACGGCAGCAGCGATGCCAATGTCCGCGTTGCGTTCAATCTCCTGCGCGGCTTTGTTCTCATCGGATGGGCCATCTACCCGATCGGGTATATGACCTTGCCGGGCAACGTGCTCAGCAACTCCACCGAATTGGCCTCCAATATGAACGTCGTCTATAACATCGGCGACGCCATCAATAAGATCGGTTTCGGTTTGGTCGTCTGGAATCTCGCCAAACGCGGGAAATAATCCGACAAAAATCTTCGGCGCAGGATTTTCTCCTGCGTTAAGTTGGGGGATCTCCGTCAGGGGATCCCCCATTTTTTTTCATCCTATCCCATGCCGTTCTCCCCCTACTCTCTCCTATGCCCGTTCTCCTCAAGCAAACCGGCCCCTGGCTCATCGCATCCCTCATCACCCTGCTCTCCCTCCTGTTTCCTCAGCCCGCCTCCTCCTTCGCCCCCTGGTTTTTTCTATCCTCTGCCCTTCTCTTAGGCGTTCCGCACGGTGCCTGTGACCCCTGGATTCCAGGGTGGGTCCTTCAGCGCTCATCCCGACTCCCTTTCCTTTTCATTTTTTTTATCCTCTACCTCTCTCTTTCCGCTGCCTATCTGTTCCTCTGGCGCTCCTACCCACTCCCTTCCACCATTTTTTTTCTCGGTCTCACCGCCTGGCACTGGGGCACGGCCGATGCATCGGTCGAAACCTCCCCCAATCGATCCTGGCTTCTTTTTGCCATCGGGCGGGGCTCTCTCGTCATGCTTGCCCCCTTTGCCTTCCACTTGGCCGAAACCTGGTCGGTCATTCTCCTCTTAGCACCCGCCGCCGGGGCCCCACCCATCTCCTTCCCTTTCGTCCCCGCTCTCCTTCTCGCCGCCGCCCTCAACCTTCTCTCCCGACCCTCGATCCACCAAACAATCGAAACCTCCCTCCTCCTTCTCCTTTTCTATCTCACCCCACCTCTTCTCTCCGTCGGCACCTACTTTGTCGCTTTTCATGCCTGGCGACACCTTCTCCGCCTCAGCGCCATACGCGATCGACTCGCTCCCATCGACCCAATCCCCCGCTGGACCCGCTCCGTCCTCCAACTTCTTCTCCTCTCCATCCCCCTCACCCTAGCCAGCTTAGCCTTTCTCCGCTGGATCCCCCCCTTCCTCACCTCCTCCTTCCCCCGAGGCGAAAATTGGGTCGGCCCCTACCTAATTCTCCTCGCCGTTCTCACTCTGCCCCACGCCATCCTCGTCGGATGGATCGACCAAAAGTCCCTCGAAAAGTCACTTAACCATACTTAAGTCATTCCCTAGTAATAGTTTATAATATTTCTTCCAGCCCCTACCATTTTTACGCTTCCTATGATATGTTGCAATGTGAGCATCCTGCCAAAACTCCGGGAAGATTTCCAAAGCGCTGAGTCCGCCGTCGGTTACGCCAACTTAGGTATGTATGCCGATGCCCTCGCTGAACTCGACCATCTCTCCCCTCAAATGACGCTGGATGATGGTGTCCAAGAATTTAAGCTTCGCCTCCTCGAAAGAGCCGGCCGCTGGCAGGATGCCGCCGGCCTGGCCGCTCGCCTCGCCACCAACCACCCCGACGAATCCCGCTGGTTCATCGCTTGGGCTTTCGCCAAACGTAGAAGCGACTCCCTCGAGACCGCCTCGAAAATCCTCACCGATGCCGCCAGCCTCCACCCCAAAGACCCCCTCATCCAATTCAACCTCGGTTGTTACGCTGCCCAACGGGGGGATCTCACCACCGCACAAACCTACGTTCGCCGCGCCATCGAACTCGATCACGACCTCGAAAAACTCGCCCACCAAGATCCTGATCTCGAACCCCTCCGCCAAGCCCATCTCATCGATTAACTTTCTCTCCCTCGCCCCCCATCTTTGGGGCTAGCCCCCGCACCTGGCACCACACCTGGTACGACAACTGGCACCGCGCCTCGCCCTCCCTCCTCCCTCTCCAACTCCTGCAGATAAAGTCGCAACTCACCCACCCTCTCATCCGGCAAGTCCCCATAACTGCACCCAAACCTCTCCTTCACACATCCCGCCACGTGCGCATACGGATTCCGCCCTCGCGGATGTCTCTCCTCCTCTCGCAGTACCCCCTGCAAACGATCCCCCAGTGACCGCATCTCCGCCCAAACCTCTCGCTTCAAATCAGAGTTCAATTACCCCCGCCGTTGAATCACCAACAAAGTAATATCGTCCGACCTCTCCGCCTCCATGACAAACCCCTCCACCTTTTCCAGCACTCGCTCCGCTATCTTTTCCGCCGAGAATCCCGCCACCCTCGTCACCGCCTGCTCCAAACGATCCTCTCCAAATAAATCCTTCGCCTCATTCATCGCCTCCGTCACCCCATCCGTATAGACCAAGAGCGACTCCCCTGGCGCCAACTCCAACTCTCGCTGCCCGAATTTCGCCTCCTCAAAAACCCCCAGCGGCATTCCCCCCGGCGGCTCATACACCCCCTTCCCTTTTCCCGTCACCCGAATGGGTGGGTTGTGCCCCCCTTGCCCATAGACCATCCGACCCGTCTCCGTATCCACGATTCCCAAAATCATCGTGACAAACAAACTCGCCGGATTCTCTTTGGCCAACTGTGCGTTCACCCGATCCATAATCTCCACCGGACCCCTTCCGGGAATCGCGATCGCCCGAATCAAGGTTCTCGTCACCGCCATAAAAATCCCCGCCGCAATTCCTTTGCCCGACACATCCCCCACCACGAAACACATCTTCCCCGCTTCGATCGGGAAAAAGTCGTACAGATCCCCACTCACCTCCTTCGCCGGCTCCAAGCGGGCAAACAGCTCGATCCCCGGCGCCTCCAGCCGAGTTGGAAAAACCTTCGGCAACAGGCCCCCTTGCAACTCCCTCGCCAAATCTAAATCCCTCTGCACCGCCGCCCTCTCCAAGGCCGCCGCATGGGCGCGAATCCGGACCAGCGCCGCCGCCACCAGACCAGCAAAATACTCCACCATCGTCTCGTCCCGCCCACTAAAAGCCGCCCGCCCAATCGGATTCAAAAACTCGATCACCCCCACACACTCCCCTCCGTCCAAAAGGGGCGCCGCCAGCAAAGCCTTCGTCTTCCATCCCGTCTTCTCATCCGCCTTGGCATAGAAACGCGCATCTTGGCTCACATCATCCACCCGCACTACTTTCCTCTCCTTCATTGCCGATCCCACAATTCCCTCCCCCTGGGGCACCCGCAACGTCCCCAACTGCGGAGCGCTGTCCCCATGGGCAGAGTGAATGACCAACTCGCCCGTGTCCTCATCCGCCAAAAAGATCGAACACGCCTCCGCTTGGATCCAAGGCCTGCTTTTCTCTAAAATCATCACCAGTAACCCACTCAAGTCCGCCTCGCGACCCATCTCGCCCGCCAACCGAAAGAGCGGCCCGTAATCCAACTCTTGTTCGCTACTTCTGCTCATTCCATCATCCTAAACCATCCCGCACCATTGTCAGAGCGAAACCTTTCCGACATAGTCACGGTATGTTTCCAACCATTCGCCTCCCCAACACCACCATGTGGGAACCCGGCCCCTATCCCGGGGTTGAATTTGCCCACCTCTCCCAAGACTCTGCCAATGGCGCCCGCTTTCTCCTGCGCAAATTCGCCCCAGGCACCACCATCCCCGCCCATCGCCACCCCCAAGCCGCTGAGTCGGTCGTCATCCTCAAAGGAAAGTGGATCGAAGCAAATGTCGAGTACGGCCCCGGCTCCTTTCTCTATGCCCCGAAAAATACCGTCCATGGACCCCACCGCGCCGACAAAGAGGTCATCAGTGTCACCTGGTACGATGGCCCTCTCACCGTCGAATCGGCCGAGGCCTCCGATCCCGCCCCCGGCCCAGTCCCCGCACTCCTCTAAGGCTTCGGAATCGGTTTAAAAATAATTTCTACCCGGCGATTCTTGGCCTTGCCCTCCGCCGTATCGTTCGGCGCCACCGGATGACTATCCCCATACCCCACCGCCGCCAACCTCTCCGCCGGTACCATCCCGGTCGCTTGTAAGGTTCGAACCGCTACCGCCGCTCGCGCGGTCGAAAGCTCCCAGTTTGTCGGATAATACTGGGCCAAAACGGGCGCAATCGGGTCGCTGTCCGTATGCCCTTCCACCCGCACCTCGTCTTGGGATTGATTCGCCGCCGCCGCCACTTTCCGCAAAACATCCGCCCCCGCCGGAGCCAGCTCCGCCGAACCACTCGGAAATAAAATCTCACTCGCCACCGTCACCTTGAGCTGATCTTTCAACCTCGAAATGACCACATCCTGATCCGCGAGCTTTCTTTTTAACTCATCCTCCAACTTCTGCTCCTGCTCCGTTGGCACCGTCGTCGCCTTCAGCTTCTCCAAAGACATTTGCTGATCGGCCAGCTTTTTCTCAAAAACTTTGCGCTCCGCCTCCGAAATATCCTTCAGCCGAGCGAGGTCCGATTTCGCCTTCTCCAACTCCAAAGAGGAAACCGAGAGCTTCTTCATCTCCTCCTTGGCCTGCTCCAATTGAGCCTGCAAAGCCTCTTTCGCCAGATCCGCCTTCTTCGCTCGATCCTCCAAAGCCCCCGCCTGTTGCTCCATCTCGGTCAGCTGGGTTCGCGCCTTGGTATCCCGATGGAGGTAGTAACCCCCACCCCCCAACCCCAGCGCCGCCGCCGTCGCTAACGAGACCGTGTGCCACGCCGCCACCTTAGCCACACCGCCCGCCGCCGCTTTGGCCGCTCCCGTGGCCACCGTCTGGGTGGCAGAGGCTTCCCCCACAATCGGTGGCAAATTGGGTTTTACCGGATCGGCCATAAATCTAGCTCGTGCTCTTCTTCTTACCTTCCGGCGAGGGTGTCTTTCCTTTGATGGCCGGCTTCTGGTCCAACTCCTCTAACGCTTTCCATAATTTCTGCACCGCTTCGGGAGTTTTCTTCACCTTGCCATCCAAAATCTCGCGGGGATTCAGTCGCTCCCCATAAAAATTTTCATTCGTGTCGTCCGCCGAGGCAAACCCCAGGCCCGACAATGAAACCCCACCAAACAAGCCCTTACTAAAACTGTAGGTATAAACCGGCGCATTCACCGTCGCCACCCCCGCCGATAACTCCCGCCCCACGGGCCCCGCCGTACCCTCCACCGCCGCACTGCTCGTATAATTTCCCTTCTGCATAAACTGCTTCACCGCCTCCTCCGTATTCAGCAAAAGCACATAATCCTGCACCGTGCCCCCCGCCTGAAATCCCACCCCCGCCCCCGCCGCCGAAATCCCCGAAGGAGGCGACCACTTCTTCCCCCTCCGCATCACCACTAAGCCCTCGCCCCCCTCCGCCCCAATCAGAAACGCCGCCTTGTACACCGTCAAAATCACTAATCCCTTGCACTCATGAAACACATTGCGCGGAATCGAGTCACCCTGCGCTTTCCCATACTGCTCCAAAATATCCACCGTCTTATCAATCGACTCCCCCAACGTGCTACCGGCGTAGACCGAACCCAAGCACATCCCGGACAGAATCAGCAGCGTGACCATAGTTTTGTACATAAATCGATAATGTCTCCCCCGCCTCCCCTTGGCAATCCGATCCCTTACCAAGACCTACCCTCATCCGCATCGATATAGTCAAAAAATGTCTGAATCTCCCCTCTCCCCTCCCACCCCGCCTCTTTTTTACGAAAAATCAGCCGATCCGCCATCTCGTCCCTCCAACCCCTTTTCGATAGATACTCGCTCCAAATTTTCCGCTCCCCCGCATCCCTCCTTCGACCCTCCCCCTCACACCAGTGCAGAATCTCCTCATCCGTTCCGCCCTCCCCCACTCGCCCTCGTAATTTTTCATAATCCACTCCCAAAAATTCACAGCACGCCCGATCAAAGGCCTGACCTAAATTCGCTCGGTACTCCTCGGGTAACTTTCCCGCCCGCTCCAGCCTCACCTTGTCCACCATCCGCCCGAAATAGACCAACCCCGCCACCTCCTCCCGTGGTCCTCGCAACCCCACCACCGGCTTTCGCTCCCCGCTCACCGCCCCAACGCCTCCCGCAAGCTTCGAATCTCATTTTCCAACTCCTCCACTCGTGCCGCCAAATCCAAAACCAAGCCCGCCCCCGCCGGCGAAACCCCATACTCAATCCGCAACTGCTCAATCCGCCTGACCAAAAATAAGCTCCCCTCCCCAAAACTCGACCCCGTCCCCATCTCCCGCCCCTCTTCTCCCAACAGCCCCATCGCACAATACTCTCGCACCAACTCCTCCGTCGTCTCCGCCAACCGAGCCAACTCGGCCAAAGCCAATCTTCTCTCCACGTCCTCCCGAACCTCTCGGGCTAACTGAAATCGCTTCCCCTTCATTTCCTACTCCCTCCCCTTCGGCGTCCAAGAGCTTCTCCGCGCCAACTCTTCCCACAATTTCCGCTCCTCCAGCCCCACCTCCGACGGCACTCCCACCTGCAAAATGGCATACAGATCCCCACGCCCCCCATCCTCCCGCGGTAACCCCTGCCCCCGCAATCTCAGTTTCTGACCCGCCCCCGCCCCCGCCGGCACTTTTAACATCACCACTCCCGCCAAAGTCCGCACCGGCACACTCCCCCCCAACACCATCTCCCACGGAGCCATCTCCACATCCGTCACTAAATCACACCCCTCCACCCGCAAATCCGGATGCCGCGCCAGTCGCACCCGCAAATACAGATCCCCCGATTCCCCCCCGCTCGCGCCCGCCTCGCCCCTCCCCGCCAACCGAATCCTCTGCCCCTCCCGCACCCCCGCCGGCACCTTCACCCGATACGTCTCCACCTTTCCCCCGCCCCTTTGCAACGTCACCTCCCTGGCCGAACCCTGCATCGCCTCCTCCAAAGTCACCATTAAGTCCCCCTCCACATCCGATCCCCTCCTCGCCATTCGCCTTCCCCCCGCCCCTCGCATCCCCTCCACCCCACCCATCCCGCCAAACATGCTTTCAAAAAAATCGCTAAAACCTGTCCCGCCAAAGTGCACCTCCTCCATCCCAGGCCCCGCCTCTCCCCTCGGCGCACTACCCGCCCAGCCATATCCGCCCCCCGGCACCTCCCGGCCCATCTGATCGTACTTCGCCCGCTTGGCTGGATCGCTCAACACCTCGTACGCCTCGTTCACCTCCTTAAACTTCTCCGCACCCTTCACCTTATCTTTGGCTACATCGGGATGATACTCCCGCGCCTTCTTGCGAAACGCGGAACGTATCTCCTCGGCCGTCGCCGTCTTACTCACCCCCAACACCCCGTAATAATCTTGATACTCCATCTTTGGATCCTACTCCCAAACTCCGCCCGTGGTTCCCTCCGGCCCCAGCTCCACCTCCCCCTGCTCCGACACCGCCGCCAATCCGTCCGTAAAAGCACGCGCCTTGGTGTACTTGGGCGCTAATCCCCAACTCCCATCCGGCTTCAAATACCCCCACTTGCCTCCCGGCTCCTTCGCCGCGGCCAATCCCCCGTGAAAAACCAGCGCCCGCTCAAACTTGGCCGGGATGGCCCACTTGCCCTCCGGATCCAAATACCCCCACTTGCCCCCCGGCTCCTTCGCCGGCGCCCGATCATCCCCAAACGGCCCCACCGCTTCTAACACGTCCTGACCCACCCCCTCCCCCGCCTGATTTTTGATCCCAGGCCTGATCTCCAAAACCCGCTCCTGCAAATCCATCAAACCCCAACCCCCACTCTCTCTCCAGGCCACTCGTTTTTCTCCCAATAAAATCAATCCCCCATAATTCTTCGTCGTCCGCGCTTTGATTTTGCTGTCGATCAAAACCCACGGCATCCCTTCCCCCAACGCCCGCACCGCCGCGCGCCCATCCAAAAAATCTCCCGCCTCGGCAAAATCCAATCTCCCCCACAACTTTCCGCTCGGTAAGATATACCCCCACGCCGCCGGCCCGGCGGGTTTCTTCACCTCCTCCTCCGCCACCTCCTTGTCCACGTCCCCCTCCTCCGCCAAAGGAGCATCCTCACTCTCCTCCACCGCCGCTAACCCCTCCGAAAAATCTCGCGCCTGCAAAAAACGTGGCGAGATGGCCATGCGAATTCCCCCATCCTGATACGCTACATAGCCCCATCGATCCATCACCCGCACTGCGGCCAATCCGCCCCGAACCTTCCGGGCCAGATCAAACTCCGCCTTCTCCACCAACCCCAAGGAAAACCCCTTCCCCTTCTTTCCATCCGTCGCCTTTGGAATTAATCGACCCTCCCCATCCACAAAACCCCACTTCTCCCCGAATCGTACCGGGGCCATTCCCCCCAGCATCGATCCCACCTCCAGATACCGATCCTGCGTCACTCTCGTCCCCCTCTCATCCGCGTAAAACCACTCCCCACCCAACTTCACCGGCACCCGCCCGATCCCCATCTTCGCCACCGCCTGACCCACCTTCGCCTCCTCCCCATCCTTCACCTCGATCTTGACCAAAGTCCCCGAACCCGGCGCCTGCAACATCGCCATCGCCTCCTTCGGTCGCACCTCCGCAATTTTCTCCCCCTTCAACACCGCATCTCCCTCCAGCTTCAGCCACCGCACCATCGTGGCTGACCCCGGATTCGGCCCATACCCGGGACAAAGCACATCGAACTGCTTTTTTTCAAACATGCCTACATGCCCCAAATTTCTTACCGAGCCCAGGGCCGACCCCGGAATCGCCGCCCCACCCGCTGGCACCCCGATCTTGACCAACATTCCCGAAATCGGTGACTCCACCGGAAGCGCCGGCTCGGTTAACTCCACCTCCGCCAACGCCTGCCCCCCCTTCACCTCATCTCCCTCCGCTTTCAACCACTTCCGCACTTTCGCCCCTTTCACCCCTGGCAAAAACTCCGGCAGGGTAAAGGACCTCTTTAAATCCCCGCGAAACTCCCCCACCTCCTCATACTTCTCCGGTAATCTCCACGTTCCGTTCGTGTCCACCATCCCCCACTTCCCCCCTGCCCAACTCACCCCCACACCCATTCCCAAAAGAAGAACCAGACAAAGCTTCACCCCTCAAACTCTGCTTCCCCCCAAGGCAAATCTCAATCCCTTTGCCTCCTCGCCCTACCCTCAAAGATACTCGATTTTCCTCACCTCAACCCCACTCCGCTGGGCAAACTCCGCCATTCCCTCCTTCTCCTCCGCTCCCAACTCGTACCGAATACACTTCGTCACATACTCCTTTTCAAAATCATCCGCCACCTTCTCCCCTCTCTGCTGGATTCCGGCCAAACACCCCTTCCGAAACTTCTCCACCTCCCCCGCTTTGGGCTGAAAATCGTGCCGCATCGCCCACACCCCAAAGACAAACGGTTTCCCCGTCCAACTCCACCAGACACTTCCTAAATCGGTCAAACCCCCTCCCTCACTCTTTTTCCAACCCCGCAAAGCCTCATCCCCAATCTTTAGCTTCGCCTCCCCATCCGACCTCTCCTCCAAATTCACCCCCAGCGCCCCTTTCGCTAGCACCCTCCACAACTGCACCGAACTCATCGAGTGCGGCGTCAGCGCAATTCCCTGACACTCCGCCAACGCCTTCTCATGAAAAACTGCCACACTGCGGATCTCTCCTCTCGACCCCACCCCCAACCCGTCCACCACCCGATACTTTTCGCCACTCAACACCTCCCATACCGGAATCAACGCCACCTCCACCTCCCCACGATGCAATCTCCCGACCAAGCCCTTCGGGTGATCCCACACCACCTCCCCAGGATTCCATCCACCGGCAAAAGGTTTGGCATGATCATACGGCACACACCCAATTCTCATCATCCCACCCTACCACCACCT
>CAMCFB010000019.1 GCA_945874125.1 Verrucomicrobia subdivision 6 bacterium
AAAAAAGAATGCACTCCCCGCTCGCCTTCTGCGCCTCATAGCTTAGCCCCAAAGAATCCCCGACATAGTCCGCCACCTCCTGAATTTCTCGAGGCTGATAGTTGTGGGCTAAGACCACCGCCTTTCGATCCCGCTTCAAATCCAAAAACCTTGTCTGCCAGGAGGTCATTTTTCAACCTTGCCCCAAATTCACTCAGCGCACAAACATCCCCAACCCTGCCCTTGCCGCCCAGAAATCTGATACTGACAAGCGCGATTGTGAGTTGCATGATGACCCCATGGACGAGGCTCGAACAGGTCTAGGACTCATTTTTCTGCTGGCTGTGTCCGCACTCTGTGGCGGCATTGTTATCTGGTTGATCGTGACCGAGGGCATTCGCCACAACCGTACCGCCTCACAAGACACCCCGACAAATCACCACTAAATCTAGTTTGCCTCTCGGGTAGCGGTTTTATGGAAGGCGCACACAAGTTGCCCCAACCTCGACCCGAATAGGTAGTTCATAAGTGTATAAACTTCTGTTGTCTAGATATTTGCAATATCTGGGAATGTCCCGTTAATACATACATTTACGTTTTTATGCATAAAATTTAATTGACGCTATACCACCTACTTGTAGTTTCGAACCAACACAAGGAGTAGTATATGAAATGTCCAAAATGTAATGTTGAGGAAGATAAAGTAATAGACTCGCGCCCATGGAAAGATGGTGCCGTTGTCCGTCGCCGTAGGGAGTGCCTCTCCTGCAACTACCGCTTCACCACCTACGAAGAGATTGAGCGGGAAGACCTTCGCGCCGTTAAACGCGACGGCCGCTACGAACCCTTCGACCGCCGCAAACTCGTCCTCGGCTTCCAAAAGGCGTGCGAAAAACGGCCCGTGAGCCCCGAACTCATCGAAAAGACCGTCGACAAGGTCATGGAAGAATTAGAGCAGAAGTATGGCCGGGAAATTCCCACCACTGCCATCGGCGAAAAGATCATGGAGTGTCTCAAAAAGATGGATGATGTCGCCTATGTCCGCTTCGCCTCCGTTTACCGCCAATTCCGCGATGCGCGTGATTTTGTCAGCGAAGTCAAAAATCTCGGTGCCCGCTAAAAAACCCATCTCCTCCACGCTCCCCTTAGTCACCCTACCGGGTGGCTCCCCGGCGCGCTTGAGCGAAAATTGGCTCGTTCTCTCCATCGATAAAGCCGCCTCCCAGGCCGGTCACGCCGATTGGCCTCTCGCCACCGAGGTGGCTCGAGCTGTCCTCCACTACCTCCACCACGATTTTCATCGCCCGAAAATTGAGCGGGAAACGCTCGAACTCATTCTCCGCCGCTCCCTCACCGGAATCGGTTGCCCCGCCATTGCCCGCCATTTTGAACTCATCTCCTTCGCCCCCTCGATCAACCTCGCCACCCTCGCCCAACAAGCCCCTTTCGAAATTCTTTTCTTTCAGCAGCTCGCCACCCTCGTGGATGAAAAAGTCTCCTCCCTCGCCTCCGCCCTTCGCCTCGAAGGCCTCCGCGCCTGCGTCCTTTCCCTTACCGGCTCTGCCTCGTGGCGCAGCTCTTGCCAGCACCTCAGCGACGAGATCGTCCACTTCATCCGTGCCCGCGCTCGCACCTTGAGCCCCTCTCTACTCGAACTCACCATCTGGTAATTGCCATGGCTAAAACGATCTTCGAAAAGATCGTCGACCGCGAAGCTCAGGCCGACATCCTTTACGAGGACGAACATATCCTCGCCTTCCGCGACCTCGCTCCCCAGGCACCCACTCACATCCTGCTCATCCCCAAAAAACACCACTCCCGCCACGGAGCCGTCCCCCCCGAAGACCACTCGCTCTTCGCCCACCTTTTCGCAGCCGCCCAACGCGTCGCGCGCCAAGCCGGCCTAGACAAAACAGGGTATCGGCTGGTCATCAATAACGGCCCCGACGCCGGCGAAACAGTTCCCCACCTCCATCTTCATCTTCTCGGTGGCCGGGCCATGACTTGGCCACCCGGCTAGCCTCCCCCTACAAATCCTTTTGCAGAATCTTCGAATTCCGACCGCTCACCTCATAAGAGGCCCTTCGCACCGGGGGAAGCACCTCCACCGTTCCCTCAACAAATCCGCCCTTACTTTGCAAATAGTTAAACGCCTGCGTCGACAGCGCTAACAGCTTTTTCATTCCCATCTCCTTCGCCCGATTTTCCGCATACAACATCAGCTTTCGCCCGATTCCACAATTCTCGTGCCCCGAGGCCACAAATAAACAACCCATCTCCGCCACCTTCCCCTCCAAAGGGTGCACCGCCACACAACCCACCATATTTCCATCAATTTCAAAAATGCTGTAATCTCCGATCGCGGCCGCCACCTCCGTCCGTGTCCGCTTGACCAACTCCTCCGCCGCCACGGAACTTCCAATCAACCGCATGATCGACCGCACATCCTTCTTCAACGCCTTCCGAATCTCGGTGTACTCATCCGCATACACCATCGTCCCCACCCCCTCACTCGAGAACAACTCCTCCAATAAAGCGTCATCCGCTAGCCCATCCAAAATGTGAGCCCGACTCACCCCCTCCTTACACGCCCGCAACCCGTGCTCCAGTTTGGAGGCGATCTCCCCACTCAACTCCCCTTTTTTCTTCTTCAGCCACTCGGTCGCCTCGTCCACCGAGAGCTGAGCCGGTTTTTTTCCGTTCATCGGTAAAGAACCACTCCCCGTCAGAAAAATCAGCTTCTCCGCCTTCAAGGCCTCCGCCACCTCCAACGCCACCCCGTCCGAATTCACCCGATAGGTCCGCCCATCCCCGTCGACCCCCATCGGAGGAATCACCGGAATAATTCCATTCTCCAGTAACGTCTCCAAAAACCGCGTGTCCACCCGCTCCACCCGACCTGTCCACTGCTGGTCCACCCCGCCCAAGATTCCCGCCGGATGCGCAATGACCGCGTTCGTCACCGCCCCCCGTAAATCCGCATCCGCCAAATTTTGCAAAATATCGTGACTGTAAGAATTCGACGCCCGCTCCGCCACCTTCAACGTGGCCTCATCCGTTACCCCCAGCCCGTCCAAGTTCGACACCTTCACTTTCATCTCCCCCGCGATTTTTTTGATCCGCGCGCTCGCCCCGTGCACCAAAACTACCCGAATGTTCAAACTCCGCAGCACGGAGATATCCAAAAATAAACTCGCCGCTCTTTCATCCTCCAAGACCGCACTATCCACACTCAGGACAAAAAGTTTGTCCCGAAAACTCGGAATGTACGTCAAAATTCCCCGAAGATCAGCCGCCTTCATTGTCGATTTTTTACCATCTTTCCCCCTCTTTGAACAAACTTATGTCGTTGAGCAACTTGCCCGCAAAAAGGCTAAATTCTCCCGATCCTCCCTTTCCCCAGGCGGCAACTCCCCAATCCGTGGAATCCCCGCCCAACTCGGATCTCGTAGAAATAATCTCAACCCATCCGTACCAATCTTTCCCGCTCCCAAATGCTCGTGCCGATCCACCCCCGACCCACACTCCGTCTTGGAATCATTGGCATGAATGACCACCAGATTCTCTTGGCCAATCTCCCGCAATACCTCAACCCGTAATCGACTTCTCCCCTCCTCCGTTCGTAAATCAAACCCTGCCGCAAAAGCATGGGCGGTGTCCAAGCAGGCTGCCCTTCGCTGATCCGGAATGCTCTGGACCAACTCGCCCCACTCCGCCACATCCCGCGCTAAAGCCGAGCCCTGCCCAGCCGAATTCTCCAAAGCCAACTTCACTCTTTGAGTGCCCGACCTCTGCAAAGCCTCCTGAAATCCCTCCACCGCCCTCCTTCTTGCCTCGCTCGGCTCTTTTTCCCCACGGCTCCCACAGTGAACCACCACCGCCTCCAACCCCAACTCTTCCGCTCTCCTCACCTCCTCCGCCAACGCCCGAATCGATTTTTGTCTCGTCTCGTCACTTCCCGCCACGTTGATCAGATACCCCGCGTGGGAACACACCCACAAATCCTGCTCCTTTTTTCCTTTTCGGAATTCCTTTGCCTCCTCCCCATCCAAAGAGGGCATCTCCCAACGGCGATTGCTTTTGACGAAGATTTGCGCCGCCGTCTCCCCCATCTGCTCCGCCCGCCTCAACATCTCCCCCAGACCCCCTGCGGTCGAGGTGTGTAAACCCCAACGCGTCGCCACCCCTACCTTTTTCACGGATTTTCCTTCTCTTTCTCCCCCTCCGTACCCCTCAATTTCCAGGTGGGATTTTTTAAAGATCCACTCCCCTCATACTGAAACATCTGGCTCACCAAGAAAAAAGGCACCCCCGCCGGCCCCCGCAGATTCTGTCGCATGACAAAATCCTCCAATCGATCCTGCGTCATGTCGTACACCCCTTGCCCCGTCGTCACCACCAGAGTGGATTCGATATTCAACTTCTTCACCTCCAACTTGCCCTTGGCCAAATCAAAATCCATATCCGCATTCTGATCGGTTAACCCCACCCACTCCGCCGGTGCATTCATCGCCGAAGCAAACGCCCCCATGCCCGGCAACACCCCCTCATCCACCGTCAGCCGACCCGAGCCCACCCACTCTCGCCAATTTCCGCTCGGCCCTTGGAGCTGAATCTTGCCGTTGAACTTCCCCTCGTACCCTTCGAAATCAAAATAGGTTTTCACCAGTTTCGAAAAGTCTACCCCCTTGATTTTCTGAATATCGGTTGTCTGCTTTTTTTCGGCCCCGTCGACCTCCACTGCCACCTCCACTTGGCCGCCCAACACCCGGGCAGGCTTACCCTTTTGCGTCCGTACGATCACCTTGCGTCCCTTCACCTCCACCACCATCTCCATCCCCGTAAAATCCAAATCTTTTCCCGCCACCCGATACCTCATTCCATCCGGAGCCAAAACCGTCGCCTCTAAATTCGATCCCCCCTGCTCCTCCAAATCCACCTCCCCCTGCAAAAGAACGGTCGGTCTTCCCTGAAACTGATAAGGCTCCATCGTTCGCTGAAATTTCGATCCAAATACGGTCGAAAATTCCCGAATCGGCAAGGTGGATCGCAGGCCCACAAACCGAACTCTCTCCGGTTGGAAGCCATAGACAAACTCGCCCGCTCCCTCCCCGCCCGAGGACTTCACCCGAAAATCTTGCACGGTCAGTTGCCCCCCCACCAAAACCACATTCCCCGTCAACTCCTCCATCTCCACTTTTTTATAGCTCAGATTCTGCACCTCCACTCGGCCCGCCAAGCGGATCAAATCCATGCGGAGACCCGCCCCCGTCACTTCCAGTGTGATTCGGGGCGGATGGCGTAACTCTAAGCTATTCCAAAATGGTTTGGCCTCGGCTCCAAACCAAGGCTGAAATCCCTCCAAATCCAGATCACTGCGGATACTTCCCTTCAACTCCGCTTTGCCATCGAAGGACAACTGCGCCTCCAAACTCCCTTCGCTCCCCTGAATCTGAAACCCCTGCACCATCCATTTCGAACCGTCGGTGACCCACGGAAGTGACAACCTCCGATACGCTGCCTTCCCGAGCCGAAACTCCCCCGCCTCCAACCTGCCCTTCCACAAGAACTGCCGATCCTCTTTCCAACCAAACTCCACCTCCCCCCACAACTCAGGCGGCTTTTCGCTCTGCCACTCCTTCAGTCCCACGGTCGCCCCCCCCGCCACCGACGCGAATTGTCCCAGATCCGCATCCGAATGGTACTCCAGCGACCCACGCCCCAAGCCCAAGTTCGCCCTCCCGCTCACTGCCAGTTCCCCCATGGCAAACTCAATCCGGCACTTTTCTAATCGGGCGACTCCATCCCCCAACGTCGTCCGTATCTCCATCCGGCGTAACTCAACCCCCCGCCACACATTGCTCACCCCCGTCAGTAGAATTTCCGCCTTCGCTTGCTCCGGCTGCCCCACCTCGATGTCAAAATCCACCTGAATTTGCGGAGCAGGCCCCCCCAACTCTTTCAGCCCCTGTTCTGCCCTTTGCCAAAGTTTGGCCCAAATTTCGCTCGGGGCACTCATCTCTCGACCAGCCTCCAACCCCACCCTTCCCTGGACATGAAAATCAAATCCCAGAATTTGCCCGCGCCCCCGCCGTAATAAAATCTCGCTTGTCCGAAACTCCACCACCGCCCCCACTCTGCGCGCGGTCATCTTAACCCCATCCGCTAACGGCCACGCCACATCCGCATCCCGCAGCTCCGCCCCCGAAAGAATCGGCTCACCCTCGCGCCAAGCCCACCAATTCAGGTTCAACTCCACGCGACCGATCCGTAACTGCTCCAGCTTTCTTCCCCGATCCCGGTACACCACCAGATCTCTCGCCACCAGCCCACCCAATGGATCGATGGTCAACTTTCCCGTATCAATCTCCAGACCTCGCAGCGCAAACTCCTCCACCAATAAATTCTTCACCCCTGGCGGAACCCCCACCACCCTGCCCCAAACCGCTCCCACCACCAACAGGGTAACCACCATGCCCGCCGCCCTCTGCAGCCATCGCCCAGCCGAGCCCGTTGTCGGGGGACGAATCCGCTGCCGAATTTCATGCAAAATAGGGGTGTTCATCTTTTCCCATCATCGCTACGATTTCTGCTCCTAGAATCCAAAAATTGACCTATGTCCGATAACCGCATGGAAAAAATCGTGGCCCTCTGCAAACGCAGAGGATTCATCTTCCCATCCTCCGAGATCTACGGCGGCCTCAATGGAGCTTGGGATTACGGCCCCCTCGGCGTCGCCCTGAAACGCAACCTAAAGGACAACTGGTGGAAATGTATGACCCAGCATCGGGACGATATCGTCGGCATGGATGGCGCCATTCTCATGAGTCGCTCCGTTTGGAAAGCGAGCGGACACGAAGCCACTTTCACCGACCCCATGGTCGACTGCAAAACTTGCCAAGGTCGATTCCGGGCCGATCAGATCACCACCTCTCCCTGCCCCCAAAAACCCAGCAAAATGGTCCATGCCTGTGGCGGGGAGCTGACCGAACCCCGCCAATTTAACCTAATGTTCAAAACCTATGTCGGCCCGGTTGAAGATGAGCGAAATCTCACCTATCTCCGTCCCGAAACCGCCCAAGCCATGTTCGTCCAATTCAAAAATATTCTTGAAGTCTCTCGCAAGAAACTGCCCTTTGGCATTGCCCAAATTGGCAAAGCTTTCCGCAACGAGATCAACCCCCGCAACTTCACCTTTCGCTCCCGCGAATTTGAACAGATGGAGGTCGAATTCTTTGTCCCCCCCGCCGATGGCAAGAAATGGCTGGATCAGTGGTTGGCTGACCGTTTGGCCTGGTACGAATCGATCGGCATTCCCCGGAGCAAGATCACCATCCTCGACGTCCCCGAAAAGGATCGAGCTTTCTACTCCCAAGGGACTTATGACCTCCTCTACGCGTTCCCCTTTGGCACCGAGGAGTTGGAAGGCATCGCCTACCGTACCGATTACGACCTCAAGCAACATCAAGAGGCCAGCGGCAAACCCCTCGAATATTTCGACGAGGAAACCCGCGAAAAGTTTATCCCCCACGTCGTGGAACCAAGTGCGGGCGTCGATCGCACCACCTTGGCTCTTCTTTGTGAAGCGTATGACGAGGAGGAGGTCACCGATGAAAAAGGGGCCAAGGAAACTCGCGTGGTCCTACGTTTCCATCCCCGCATGGCTCCGGTCAAAGCAGGTATTTTTCCCCTGCTGAAGAATAAACCCGAGCTGGTCGAAAAAGCCCGCTCGGTCACGAATTTACTACGACAACATTTTGCCGTTTTCTACGACGAATCGGGCGCAATCGGTCGCCGCTACCGTCGACAGGACGAAGTCGGTACCCCTTTTGGCATTACGATCGACTTCGAGACTCTCGAAGGGGCCAAAGAAGGCCCCCTCGCGGGGCAAAAAGATACGGTCACTCTTCGTCACCGCGACTCGATGAAGCAGGAACGCCTGGCCATTGCCGATCTACTGCCGCGCCTTCAAGCCGCGCTCGCCTAAAATTTATGGCGCGTCGCCGCCCTCGCTCCCCTGTTCTGCCCCGCGCCTTTGCCCACTTGGATCTCGCCCGACAGAAACGTCTCGGTGCACCCGAAATCATCTACGGGGCAGGCAAGACCGCCTCGCAGATCGCTGCCATCATTCGACGCCTCCACTCCGCCCGCCAATCGGTTCTGGCGACTCGGGTCGACCCCGCGAAAGCCCGAACTCTTCGCCGATGCTTTCCCAAAGGCAAGTATCACCCGGCCGCTCAAGCCTTCACTCTTTTGCACGCCTCCTCCCCCCGCCTCCCTTGCCCCTCCCTCCGCGTCGCCATCTGTGCCGCTGGAACCTCCGACCACCCCGTGGCCGAGGAAGTATGGGTCACTCTTCAGTTTTTGGGACACCAACCTACGCGATTCTATGACATCGGGGTCGCCGGCCTTCATCGCACGATTTCCCACTTGGATACCCTTCGTAAGCACCACGCCCTTGTGGTCGTGGCTGGAATGGAGGCCGCCCTGCCCAGCGTTTTGGGGGGACTCATCCGCACCCCCCTCATCGCCGTGCCTACCTCCGTTGGCTATGGCGCTCACCTCAAGGGGATCACCGCACTTCTCGGCATGCTGAACTCCTGTGCCCCTGGGATTACCGTCGTCAATATCGACAACGGGTTCGGAGCGGCCTACTCCATTCACCGTCTTGCCCTGAGTCACCATCTCATCGCATCTCACAAAACCTAAAATCCCCACTTTCGTCCTGCTCCGCCTACGAGCACAATCGCTCTGTGCCTACGATTCTTTTGGCCCAAGAGGATCCCGATGCCGCCTCGCAACTCTCTACCCTCCTTCAAGATTTCTTTCCCAGTGCCAAACTTCAGCTCCTCACCGATTATCCCACGGTAACCAGCACACTGGCCTCTGGCTCCCGCGCCTCTCTGCTCCTCACCGATGTCTTCTGGTCCGATACCGACCAGTCCAACTCCATCCTCCTCCTAGCGAATGCTTATCCCGAAATTCCTTTCGGCATCGTCAGTCGATATGACCTCACGCAAACTCTCCCGCCTGCTTTTCCCATTCCTTGGCTGAAAGTCGACGACCAGCTTCCTCTGGCCATGGCCGGCCTGATGGAAAATTTTTCGGGCCGAACGTTTGGCTCCTACACTTTGCTCTCCCCCGCCGGCCCTCACCCCCTCGGTCGCCTCTACTGGGCGAAACATCAACAGCTCGAACGCCAAGTCCAGATCCTTGTCCCTACCGTTGGATCAACTCACTTTTCTAAATCCATCCGGACCTCTGCGCGACTGAATCATCCCTCCGTCTACTCCCTCTATGAGTCGGTTCCCTACGAGCAGCGAATCCTTGTTGCCCTCGAGCCCGTCATTCATCCATCGCTCCTGACCATGCAGAATCAGGAGGCCCATCTTCCCCTGATCTCGGGATCCCGTCTCGCCACTGCCCTCGCCTCCGTTCTTGCCGAAATGGAATCCTCTCACATTCCCGCCCGCCTTTTGGGTGCTTACGATTACACTCTCTCCCCTGCGGGTACCCCGCGCCTTCGCCACCCTGCCGCTGGATTCAATACTCCCGAATCGTCTCACCACGAGAATTCTAACCAACTCGCTTCTATTTTAGAACCGCAACTCCCCCCATCGCCGAATGCGACCTCTCTTCTTGAAATTTTGCGAAACCCAGGCACATCGGCGTTCGATCTTCTTCGCCAGACTCGCAATTTCGAGCGCCAATTGGCCGAGGTACAGGATGTTCATGTTCGGTATGAGGAAATCGAAGCGACGAAAAAGATATTCCGGGCCCGCCTTCTTCGCCGATGGACCATCGCTCTGGGCTCCCTCGGGGCAGTAGCTTTTCTCGCGCTGGGGACATGGATAGTTCACCAGGCCCTCTTTCGGGATCTCCCGGGGACATTGGGCCATGAAGAAATTCTCGTTCCGGCCGGTCAGGTGATCCTGGCTGATTCCACCAACAGCGTTTCTGCTTTTTATCTCGATCGGCATGAAGTCACCATCGGCCAATACGAAAAGTTTTTAACGGAAATCGCCGCCGAAAAGAATTGGAAAACCTATCTTCCTCCCGCCGCTGCGGCCGGCAAAACATCTCTGGAGGATCTTGCGCCTCCCGGCTGGAAAGACATTCTCCAGCGCGCCCGAAAGGGGGACAAGTATAACGGCCAAGTGGCCATCACACGGGATACCCCCGTCTTTTTTGTCGATTACCCAAGTGCATTTGCCTACGCCAAATGGAATCAGCGCAGATTACCAACCAAGATAGAATGGTTACGGGCTGCCACCGGAAACGACAACCGCCCCTACCCTTGGGGCAACCAAACAGAGGCCCAAGGAATTAACCTCGGCTTAGACCTGCCGAAAAATATTTCACCCGAATCTTACGATCACATGCTGCCGGCCGAGTCTCACCCTGCCGATATCGGCCCCTTCCAACACTACGACCTTGGCGGAAATGTCAGTGAGTGGATCGCGTCGCCCAATCCCATGACCCCCCTCTTTGTTGGGGGCAACTTTCTCGACACATTTCCTGTATCCAACCTCAAAGCTATACGCACCGCCCCCACCCCCAAGGGCGCCCCCTGTATCGGCTTCCGCACCGCCCGCTAAAGAGGGGACCTACGACCCCAAATTCGAAAAACTACCTCATAAATTGTTGACCCACAACGATTTATTCGACCTACGACCCCCAACAAGTCCTTGCTGGTCAAGGGGTTGCATAGGCATTTTTTGATATTGGGGTCGTAGGTCAACCCTTTATCAGGGCATCTTTTAAATCGGCGGCGTTCGTGACCGGTAATCGGCAATTTTCCCCCTCACATAAGTATGCCGTGCTGATCTTTGTTCGACCCGCCAATCCCCGTATAAATTCACTCGGGTGATCCTCCCCAGCCCCCGTAATCAATAAATCGGGCCGGTACACCCCCGCCGCTACCTTAAGAAACACCTCACATTCCGGCCCCGCCAAAACCAACCTCGCACGCCTCTCGCGCTCTCTTTGCCAAGCCATCAGTCCATGCGGCACCGCTTGAGGCACTTTTCTCATCCTCTCCCCCAGCCAGTCCAAGATTCTCCTAGCTGCATCATTCCACTTCACCTGATCGGTCAATCGACCCAACTCGGCCAAAGCCAACGCCGCCACCGCGTTCCCACTCGGCTCCGCTCCATCGTAATCATCCTTCATTCGGGCAATCAAAGTCTCATCCGCACTCGACCACAACCCACCCCCACTCCTATCCTCAAACTTTTCTAACATCTTTCCCGCCAACCCAACCGCTCGCTGAAGATACTCCACTTTTAAAGTCACCTGATGTAGATCGATCAAGGCCTGCAAAACCCCAGCGTAATCTTCCAAGAGGTGAGAATCATCTCTTTGGCCACCTCTCCAACGATGGGTCGGTGTCCCGTCCGGACGCAGCAGATTCTTCTCCAAGAAATCCCATATTTTCTCTGCCCTTTTTGTGTAATGGATTCCTCCACCCCATCTCACCGCTTTCGCATATCCGGTAATCGCCATCGCATTCCACGAGGCCAACACCTTGTCATCTTTTCCTGGCCGCACTCTCCCCTTCCTCCTCTTCTCCAACCTCACTCGAAACCGATGCAATATCTTTTCCTCCTCCATGGTGGGCACCCTCCTACTTGCCAAAACGTTCCAACCCGCCACCGGATGATGCGGATCCATAAAGTTCCCCGCCTCCGTTACCCCCCAAATCTCCTCCGCTAACCTCATCTCCTCCCCCTCCGCCAAATCCCCCACCTCTTTTTTCGTCCACACATAAAACTTCCCCTCCACCCCCTCACTATCCGCATCCTCCGCCGAACCCAACCCACCCCCCTCCACCCGTAAATCACGCCACAAATATTCGTCGATTCCTGCCACCACCTCCTCCGGCCACCCCTCTGCCGTCGCCGCCCCCAGCTCCGCGTAAAAACCCATCAACTGGGCATTGTCATAAAGCATCTTTTCAAAATGAGGCACCGCCCACTCCCCATCCACCGCATATCGATGAAATCCCCCCCCAATCTGATCATAAATTCCGCCCATCCGCATCGCTCGACCGGTATGCCTCACCATCTCCAAAAGCTTCTCACTCTTTTCCGAATAGGACCTTCTCAATAAGAAAAGAGGCTGACTCGGCCGAGGAAACTTCGGCGCCCCACCGAATCCACCATGCTTTCGGTCATACTCCATCGCCATCTCCTCCGTTCCCATGCGCAAAATCTTCTCCGGTTCAACCTCCCCCGGCCCCCTCATCCCCTCCCCCAAAAGTCGTATTCTTCCAGCCAACTCCTCCGCCCACCCCTGCACCTCCCCCTCTCTCTCCCTCCACGCGGCCGCAATCTGACCCAACACATCGACAAATCCAGGCTTTCCTTGCCCACCCATGGGCGGAAAATAAGTCCCCCCATAGAACGGCTTCCCCTCGGGGGTCACCCAAACGGAGAGAGGCCATCCCCCTTGACCCGTCATCGCCTGCACCGCCGTCATATACACCCGATCCACATCCGGACGCTCCTCCCGATCCACTTTGACGGAAATAAAATCCCGATTCAGCACCTTCGCCACATCCTCACTCTCAAACGATTCCCGCTCCATCACATGGCACCAGTGACACGTTGAATAACCAATACTAAGAAAAACCGGCTTATTCTCCGCCTTCGCCCTCCTCCACGCCGCATCCCCCCACGGCATCCAATCCACTGGATTATGGGAGTGCTGCAACAAATAGGGACTCACCTCCTCAGCCAACGCATTCGTGTTCTTCACTGGCTTGATTGCGTTCCAGCTCCTCGCGCCGCCGTTCTCGCTTTCACTTTTTCAATCCACTCTTTCCCCTGCCTGAAGCTACCCGCTTGATCATCCACAATAATCTCGATTTGGTTTTCCAGAATCACGTCGGCGACCCGCTCCGCTTCTGAGCCTTCAATCGGAAACGAAAAAGTGTTATACCAGTAGATGGCCTCGACTTTCTTTTTGATGAGTTCGTCAAATGCTTTGTAGCAGGCATTGGCATCCGCATAACTGGAAAGAAACCAAGTGTTGTTGCGCCGGAGAAGTTTTTCGTAAAGCGCCGGCTCTTTCGCTTTCAATCCAGGATAGTCCCTGGCAAAAGAAACCCCCCGAACTGGCGGCCAATCCATCGCTTCCCCACTGCTAAACTTTGTAATTTTGGGTACCTCCATCTTGCTTGGCCCAATCTCTTTTTTCCCCGTCTCCTTTTCTCGTTTCTTCCTCTCCTCCACCTTGGCATTAAATTCTCCCAAAGCCTTCGGCCAATCCATCATCCCCCCACCATTGGTCAAAATCACATCCGCATCCGGAAATAACTTAAAGATTTCCTCAAACATGGAGGGAAGCCGGCCACTATTTTGCACGGCATTGTTGATACTCACGATCACCCCAAGTTTTTTTGCCTTCACTTCCACCCCAAAGAGTTTGAGTCCACTTGCACGGCTCACCCCCTTCGCGCTCCCGCTTCCCGACCCTGACCCCGACCCGCTCCCACCCAAACTGCCGGTGACCGATGTTTTCAAATCCTTCGGAATCGCGGGCGCCCAACTTGCTCCCCCAGGCACCGTCATCATTTCCAGCGGGGGAGCCGACTCCTCTTCCGCCGCCACCTCATCCATCATGTTCGGATCCGCCGTCTTTTCCTCAGGCACCATCTCTTCCTCCATCGGGGGCGCGGGGGGCAGCACGGGGTCGGAGACAACACTTTCGGTGGAAAAGGGAAAGCTCAACGATTTTCCCCGAAAGAGAACCACTCCCCCAAACGCAAGCAGAAGAAGCCCATGCACCGCCACCGAAAAAAGCAAAACCAAGACGATCGGTTTTTTTAAAAAACCCTTCCAATCAAACTTTGCTTTGCCGCTACTCCCGCCGGGGGAATACCTCCGATGCGTTGGGCGGCGCGCACTCATCCTTACCCGCAAGAATGCCTACTCTCGTTTCGTATAGTCCAGTTGCAAACGGATCTTCTTCGCCCGAGCTAACGCGATCAATCGGCTCCCCGTCAACTCTTTGGCCTCCTCCAAAAGCGGGCCCCTCTCCCCCGCCCGCCTTGCTTCCAAGGCCAATGCCCCCAGTGCCCTCGACCGATCCTGATCCGTCACCTTATTCCACCACCCATCCTCGTCCCGATACGAAACCTCCCCCACCGGACTCACCGCCAAAATCTCCGGCGCGGGCAGATGGGCCGTCGCTGCCCCCTCCCCAGGCCCCAATTCAACCCAAAACGATTTCCCCAAATCAAACCCCGCCTTCACCTCATACGTCTGGGTTAGTCGAATCACCTTGCGACTCCCTAACCACCGATGCTCCCAATCATACCCCACCTCAATCTTCTTGGCTGCGACGATCACCTCCGTTCGGGCCGAGGTCTGACCCCAAATCAATTTTGTTCCCTCCCGAATCTCTGGCCTCAAATGCAATAAATCCACAAAAACCTCCGCCACCCCCTCCCTCACTCCAGTCACCGTGCGTGAAGCAATCTTCGCCGGCAGATCCAAACAGCCCTTCACCGCAAAACCCAACACAATCACCAAACCCAAAAAGAAAGCCGCCGGCCCCCAACCACCCCCTTTCAATTAAAGACGCAGCCCCTCGTCCGTCACCGCCCCATGGGAGGCATCCGCCACCAAATGAGCAAACTTAGCCAGCACCCCCTTCGTATATTTCGGCTTCGGCTTTTTCCAAGCCTTGGCCCTTTTTTTCATCTCCACCCCAGAAATATCCAGCTGGATTTTTCGGTTTTTCGCATCAATCACAATCCGATCCCCACTCCTTACCAAAGCCAACGGCCCCCCGTCATACGCCTCGGGGGTAATATGCCCGACCACGAAACCGTGCGTTCCCCCCGAAAATCTTCCGTCCGTTATTAAGGCCACCTCCTGACCCAGCCCCTGCCCCATAATCGCACTCGTCGGGGCCAACATCTCTCTCATCCCCGGCCCACCCCTCGGCCCCTCATACCGGATCACCACCACATCCCCTTTTTTGATTTTTCCCGCCAGAATCGCCTTCATCGCCTCCTCCTCCGCCCCGTACACTTTCGCCCGACCCTCAAACCTCTCCCCCTCCTTCCCGCTGATTTTGGCCACCGCCCCTCCCGGAGCCAGATTCCCTCTCAAAATCACCAGATGCCCCGTCTTCTTGATCGGATTCGAAAAAGGCCGCACTACCTCCTGCCCCGCCGGATAATCCCCGACAAATTTCAGATTCTCCGCCACGGTCTTGCCTGTCACCGTCAGACAATCCCCATGCAGCATTCCCCGATCCAGCAGCCGCTTCATCAATGGCACCAATCCCCCGATCTTGACCAACTCCGCCATGACATACTTTCCGCTCGGCTTTAAATCCGCCAAGACCGGCACCCGCTGTCCGATCCTCTGGATATCCTCAATCTCCAGTTTCACTCCGGCCGCCTGCGCAATCGCCAAAAAGTGCAGCACCGCGTTGGTCGACCCCCCCAATGCCGTAATCACCACAATCGCGTTCTCCAACGCTTTTCTCGTCAAAATATCACGCGGATAAATTCCCCGCCGCGCCAACTCCATCGCCGCTTTCCCCGCCTCCCGCGCATCCAGCTTCTTGTTCGGCGAAACTGCCGCCATCGCCGAACTGTTCGGCAGGCTCAATCCCATCGCCTCAATCGCGCAGGCCATCGTATTGGCCGTGTACATTCCCCCGCAGGAACCCGGCCCGGGAATCGCACACCTTTCAATTTCCCCCAACTGGGCCTCCGTGATCGCACCCCTCGCTCTCTGCCCCACCGCCTCGAACACACTGACAATATCCAACTCCTTTTTCCCCAAACACCCCGGCAAAATCGTTCCCCCATAAACAAACACCGCCGGACGATTCAACCGCAGCATGGCCATGACACACCCCGGCATATTCTTGTCGCACCCTCCCAACGTCACTAAGGCGTCAAACCCCTCACACCCCACCACCGTCTCAATCGAATCCGCAATCACCTCCCGCGAAACCAACGAATACTTCATGCCCTCCGTCCCCATCGAAATCCCGTCCGAAATCGTTATCGTATTAAAAATCACCGCCTTGCCCCCCGCCTCATCCGCCCCCGCCGCCGCCTCTCTCGCCAACTCATCAATATGCGAATTGCACGGCGTCACCTGACTCCAAGTCGAGGCAATCCCAACCTGCGGCTTGGAAAAATCTTCCTCATGAAATCCCACTGCATGCAACATCGCCCGGCTGGGAGCCCGCTCCATTCCATCCACCAACGGCCCCGACCAACGCCTCACCTTCGGAGCAGATTTTTTCGATTTCATGATCAATCTACTCTGCCACACCCCACCCCTGCCTCAAGTCTGCTCCCTACCCCTTACTCCGAACCGTGCTGCTTCACCCAATCCTCCCGCAACCCGATCGCTTTACCCGTTTTTAAGTTCACCGCCACCAACTCCTGCTTCGCCCGACAAAATAGCTGCCCCTCCGCACCCTGCACCTCAGATTCAACCGTGAAACGAACTTTTCCTACCTCACCCAAACGCGACACAACCCGCACCCGATCTCCCAGCTTGGCTGGCTTCACATACTCCACCTCCGTCCTCGTTAAGACAGGGCACCCATGCTCCCCCGCCACCATCTCCCCCATGCCCCAGCCCAACTGCTCTGCTAAATCCGTCCGCACCGCCTCGATCCAGCGCAGATACGTTAAATTATGCGCAACCCCGCCCGCATCCGTATCAAAAAAATAAACCGCAAACTCCCTCTCCGCTTCCGCTCCCGCCCGCTTCACAACTCCCCAAACTCCTGCTCCATCCGCTTCACCACCAGCTTCATCACCTTGATCCGCGCATACCACTTGTAGTTGCCCTCGATCAGATTCCACGAGGCCGAACGCGAGCTCGTGCGCGCAAACATCTCCTCCGCTGCCTGAATATGCTCATTCCATTTTCGGCGGTTTCTCCAATCCTCCTCACTGATCTTCCAATGCTTGTACGGATCCGCCGCCCGCCGCTCAAACCGGCGCAACTGCTCCGACTTCGTAATATGCACGAAAAACTTCATCAAAATGGCCCCTCCATCCACCAGCGTCCTCTCAAAATCCATAATCTCGCGATACCCTCTTCTCCACTCCTCCTTTTGCGCAAAACCCTCTACCCGCTCGACCAGCACCCGCCCATACCAGCTTCGATCAAAAATCGCCGTGTGACCCGTCACCGGCAGCTTGCTCCAAAATCTCCACAAATAGTGATGCGCCTTCTCCTCCTCCGTCGGCTTCACCACCGACCACACTCGAACCAACCTTGGATCCAATCGCTCCGTCATCCTTTTGATCACCCCACCCTTCCCCGCCGCATCCGGCCCCTCAAAAACCAAAATCAAACTCTTCGCGCTCTCCTGCAACAACCTCTGCGCGTGCAACAGCTTCAACTGCAAGCCCCGTAACTTTTCCCGATACTCCGATTTTTCCTGAATCTGCTTGTCCAGATCCAGATGATCAAGCCGAGTCTTCATCCCTTCTGCCTACCCATTTTCAGGAAAACTGCCAGCCTCAACACAAGAATTGCTCATCGCTTTTGCCTAAATTTTTGGCACGATTTTGTTTTATGCTTTGCCACGAATTCACCGAACCCACCCTCTGGCTCGACGCCATGGTGGCCGGTTGGGAAGCCCTCGGGGGCCCCGCCCTGCAAGCCCGGGGCTCTTTTCACGTCTCCCTCGCGGGCGGCTCCACCCCCAAAGCCCTCTATCAACGCCTCGCCAGCCTGAAATGGCCTTGGTCCGCCACCCGCCTCTACCTCGGGGACGAGCGCTGGGTCACCCCCGATCACAAAGACAGCAACTACAAAATGATCCATGAAGCTTTCCACGGCACCGGAGTCCATATCGAACGCGTCCATACCGAAATCGGCACGGCCGAGATCGGAGCCCGTGCCTACGAAAAGCAGATCCGCAACGACCTGGGCGATCCTCCCCGCTTCGATCTCATCCTTCTTGGAATCGGGGACGATGGCCACACCTCCTCGCTCTTCCCCGACACGGCCGCACTCCAAGAAGAAAAGCTCCTCATCGCCCCCAACTTCGTTCCCAAACTCGGCGTCTGGCGCGTTACCTCCACCTACACGCTCCTCCGCTACGCCCGCACCATCTGGTTCGTGACCCGTGGCCCTTCCAAAGATCCCTACATCCGTGCCCTTGCCCAAGACGACCCCAAAGCCACCTTTCCCGCAGCCAAGGTTCGTAGTGACCGCGGAACAATCGAAATCTACCATTGCACCCAGCCATGAGCCCCGCCACCGCCCCATCCCTTGTCCCGGTTGACAAAAACTCGGCGGGCCCGACCCTAAAACCCGATCGGGTCCTTCCCCCGTTCGTCATGGTCATCTTTGGGGCCAGCGGAGACCTCACCACCCGCAAACTCGTCCCGGCCCTTTTTGGCCTGCAACACGAGGGGGCTCTCCCGGCCGACTACTCCATCATCGGCTTCGCTCGCCGCCCCAAAACCAACGAAGAGTTCCGAAAGGAAATGAAAGAAGGCCTCGACAAATTTTCCCGCCTTCGCCCCATTCCGGCCGAGGAGTGGAAAAACTTCACCCCCAAACTCTCCTACCATGCCGGGAATTTTGACGATCCCAAAGCCTACCTCGAACTAAAAAAAACCTTGGATGAACTGGCCAAAAACCGTGGCCTCACCCAACACATCTTTTATCTGGCGACCGCTCCCGACTACTTTGCCACCGTCGTCCAACAGCTCGCCCATGCCGGCCTCGTTCGCCCCGGCCTCCCCGCCCGCGTTGTCGTTGAAAAACCTTTCGGACACGACCTCGCCTCCGCCCAAAAACTTGTTGGCGATCTGCAATCCTGCCTCGACGAATCCAACCTCTTCCGCATCGATCACTACCTCGGCAAAGAAACCGTCCAAAATCTTCTCTACTTCCGCTTTGCCAACTCCATCTGGGAACCCATTTGGAACAGTAACTTAATCGATAATGTGCAAATCACCGTGGCCGAGCAGGAAGGGGTCGGAACGCGGGGCGCTTTCTATGACGAAGTCGGCGCGATGCGGGACATGGTGCAAAACCACATGATGCAGCTCCTCTCCATCACCGCCATGGAACCACCCGCCAACCTCACCTCGCAATCGATTCACGATGAAAAAGTAAAAGTTCTTCGCTCCATCACCACGCCCAAACTCGAGACCATTCCCACCAGCACGGTCCGCGCCCAGTACGAGGGCTACCGCCAAAGCGACCGCGTCAACCCGAACTCCTCCACCGAAACCTACGCCGCTCTCAAAATTCAAATCGATAACTGGCGCTGGTCGGGCGTCCCCTTTTATCTTCGTACGGGCAAAGCCCTCGCCACCCGCGCCTCGGAAATCGTCATCGTCTTTCGACGCCCCCCCGCCGCCCTCTTTCGGGCCGAATTCGGAAACCTTCTCCGGCGTAACGCCATGCATATTCGCCTCCAACCCGACGAGGGTGTTCACCTCCGCTTCAATGCCAAGCGCCCCGGTCGCAACACCGTTCAGCCGGTCGATATGGAGTTCTGCTACGCCAGCGAGTTCGGCTCCTACTCTCCCGAAGCGTACGAACGTCTTCTCGGGGATGCTATTTTTGGAGACTCCACCCTCTTTACCCGCGACGATGAAGTTATCGAAGCTTGGAGAATCGTCGATGCCGTTCGCCATGGCTGGGACAAATCTCCCATGTCCCTCTACCGAACAGGATCATGGGGTCCGCTCGAAGCCGATCAGATGCTCAAGGCCGACGGCAACCACTGGGTCGACCTCGATGCGCGGGCCAAAGTTTAATCACCCCTTTGCCTCCACTCCGACCGAGCCGCCTCCCCCCTCGCCAGCTTCAGCATCTCAGTAAAGCATTTCCGGTTTTTTATCCAAAATCCTTAATCTTTTCGCAACCTCTTCCCATTTTCTCGTAAACTAAATCCATGACCTCATGGTCCCCACCCCCTTCCGCCATCCTTTACGGCGCCCTCTTGCTTACCCTCGCCCTCACTTTTCTTTTTTGGGGGGGCATCGCTCGGTTGCGAGCTCTCTTTTCTTCCTCCTCCACCCCATTTTCCAACCTGCCCGTTTCCCCGCCCCTTTTCCTTTTCGCCATCTCTGCCCTAGCCCTGACCGCTTGGCTCACTCCTACCCTCCTTCCCGCCGGCGGACTTCTTGTCGGCCTCACGCTCCTCTCTCTCGCCCAAAAAAAACCAATCGCTTTCTGGGGCTTGTCTCGCCCCAATCCCCTGGCCGATCTTCTCCTCTCCCTTCGTACCGTCCTCACTCTTTTCCTCCCCATTCTTTTTCTCCTGATTTTCTCCTCCGCCCTTTTTCTCATCCTCGGCTTTCCCCTCGAACCCCAACCCGCCATGACCCGCTTCCTCGAAGCCCGAGACGCCCAAACTCTCCTCCCCTTTCTCACCTATGCCCTCGTCATCGCCCCCATCTGGGAAGAAATCTTTTTTCGTGGCACCCTCTTCCCCTGGCTCGCCCATCGCCTTCCCATCCAGCAAGCCCAGTGGCTCTCTGCCCTCGCCTTCGGAACGGTCCACCTTCACACCCCGACTCTTATCCCCCTCACCTTCCTCGGTGCCGCTTTGGCCGGAATCTTTCGCACCAGCCAAAGTCTCATCCCCTGTATCCTCATCCACTCCTTTTTTAACGCCAACACCTGTATCCTGATCCTCCTCGCCCGCCCACCCCTTCCATGAAAAAACTCCCCCTCTCCTCCGAAGATCTTTGGGTCCACCACTGGATCGCCGCTCTGGGCCGCCAACCCTCCGCAGGAATCCGCCACGCGCTAGGTCACGACTGCGCAGTTCTCTCTGCCTTTCCTAAAAATCTCGACCTCGTTCTCAAAACCGATGCCGTCGTCGAAGGCATCCACTTCACCTCCTCCACCCCCGCTCCCCTCATTGGCCGCAAAGCACTCGCCCGTGGACTCAGCGACTTTGCCGCCGCTGGCGCTACTCCCCGTGCTTCTCTCATCACCATTGGTTGCCCCAACCCCCGTTCCGCCCGCCGTATCCGTCAGGCCTACCGTGGTCTTTCTCGCCTAGCGAAAAAGCTCCATCTCCCCATCGTCGGCGGCGAAACCGTCCGCACTCGGCAACTTCTCCTTTCCATCTCTCTCCTAGGGACCGTCCCACAAAAAACATCCCCCTCCCGCTCAGGTGCTAAACCGGGCGACATCCTTTTTGTGACCGGAAAACTCGGCGGCTCCTGGCCTCATCACCACCTCACCTTCACCCCGCGTCTCGCCGAGGGCCAGTGGCTCGTCCGCCACAAATTCCCCTCCGCTATGCTCGATCTCAGTGATGGACTGGGAGCCGACCTCCCCCGCCTCGCCCGCGCCTCCCGCATCGGGTTCACCATTCACCCCGACCAACTCCCCCTCTCCCCCCACGCCACGCCCCGACACGCCTTCACCCGCGGCGAAGACTATGAGCTCCTCTTTTCCGTTCCCAAAAAACGCATCTCTGCTCTCCTGCGCCAGTGGCCCTTCTCCACTCCACTCACTCCCATCGGCTCCTGCCTAACCCCAAGGCAAGGCTACCACACGGGCGGCCTTCCTCTCCGCGGCTATGACCACCTCCGCTAAGTTTTCCCCAGATGAAATCTGTGCGGATGCCTCCGCCACCCGCGCCCACGCCGCTCGCCATCTCCCCCTCCTGCCGCCCGGCACGATTCTTCGCCTTCACGGCCCACTCGGTGCGGGAAAATCGGAGTGGGTTCGTGGACTTGCCCAAGCACTAGGCATCACAGGAGATGTCCCCAGTCCCACGTTCACCTTATGCCAACCCCTCCGCGGCGGACGTCTCCCCCTCGAACATTGGGATCTCTATCGACTCGAAATAGCCCGCGATTGGGACTCCCTCGGCTGGCCTGATTGCCTCATCACCCCAGGACTCGTGGCCGTCGAATGGCCCGAACGCTATCCCGGCGAATGGCCAAAGAAGACTTTGGACCTTACCTTCACCCCACAGCCTAACGGCTCCCGACTTCTCTCTTGGCGTTAATGCCGGAAGTGCCGGCGTCCCGTAAAAATCATCGCTACCCCTAGCCGATCCGCCGCCGCCACCACCTCCACATCTTTGACACTGCCCCCAGGTTGAATCGCCGCCGTCGCCCCCGCTGCTGCCGCCGCCTCTAATCCATCCGGAAACGGAAAAAAAGCATCCGACGCCACCGCGCTCCCCTTCAAGCAAAGCTTCGCCTCCCCCGCTTTCCAAACCGCAATCCGCGAGGAATCCACCCGCGACATCTGACCCGCCCCAATCCCCAGCGTCCGATCCTCCCCCGCATAAACAATCGCGTTTGATTTGACGTGCCGCACCACCTTCCACCCGAAACGCATCGCCCACATCTCCGCGTCCGTCGGCTTTCTCTTCGTCACCACCTTCCATCCAGTTTCATCATCTCCCACCCCATCGCTCTCCTGCACCAACAACCCGTTCCCACGCACGCTTCGAAAATCATAGCCCCCCGCCGCGGTCTCACGGTTCTCCATCAGCCTGAGATTCTTCTTGGACTGTAAGATCTTCAAAGCGGCTGGCTCAAACGAGGGCGCCAAAATCACCTCACTGAAGATTTCCGCGATCGCCTGCGCCGTTTCCGCATCCATCGCGCGATTCGCCACAATAATTCCGCCAAAGGGAGCCTGCCGATCGGTCGCATAGGCTCGCTCCCACGCCTCCAACAACGTTTTCCCCGATCCCACCCCACACGGATTCGTGTGCTTCAAAATCGCCAAGGTCGGCGGAGCTTTTGGAAATTCAGCGATCAACCCCGCCGCCGCGCTCAGATCCAAAACATTGTTGTAGGAAAGCTCCTTCCCGTGCAGCTGTTGGAAGGACTCCAAAAATGCTCCATACAAAGACGCTTTTTGGTGCGGATTCTCCCCATACCGCAACGCTTGGGCCCGCCTCCGTACCAATCCCGCCGTTTCCTGTAGCACCGGCTGCTCTTTTTCCGAGTGCCGCGTCAAATACGCACCGATCAGATGGTCGTAATGGGACGTATGCCGAAAGACTTTCGCGGCCAGTTTTCTCCGTGTTCCCAAAGTCGTATCCCCCGTCGCTTCCATTTCTAGTTGCACCAGCCCGTAGTCGGACGGATCGGTCACCACCGTTACTGCCTCATGATTCTTCGCCGCGCTCCGCAACATACTCGGCCCACCGATATCGATATTTTCGATCGCCTCCTCCGTCGTGCAGTTGGGCCGCGCCACCGTTTGCTCAAACGGATAAAGATTCACCACCACCAGATCAATCGTCGGAATCTTATGTTGTGCGGCTTGCTCACGATGTGCCGCCAAATCCCTTCTCTGCAAAAGCCCTCCGTGCACCTTGGGGTGCAACGTCTTCACCCTTCCATCCATCATCTCTGGAAAACCGGTGTAGTCGCTCAACTCCATCACCTTCACCCCCGCGTCCCGTAAAGCTTTAGCCGTTCCCCCAGTCGAAATCAGCTCCACCCCTTTTCCCGCCAAGAATTTGGCGAACTCCAATAGCCCCGTCTTGTCCGAAACCGAAAGCAGTGCCCGGCGAATTCCCTCGCTCATCCGATCAACCGAACCTTCCCATCTCCCCGCACCATTCTTCCGATCTCATAACATCGAACCGCTTCCCTCACCTTGGCCACATCCCCCTTTGCCACCACCACGATCATTCCGATGCCCATGTTGAAGGTTCGGTACGCCTCCAGCTTCCCCAACCTGCCCTTGGTCTCCAGATATCGGAAAAGTGGCGGAACGGGCCAGCTCCCAAGCTGAATTTCTGCTCCTAGCCCTTTGGGAAAAATCCGCGGTGGGTTATCAATCAACCCACCTCCCGTAATATGAGCCGCCCCCTTAATTTTCACCCTCTTTCCAATCTTCAAAAGGGCGGGCCGATAGTTCGGATGCACCGCCAGCAGCAGCTTTTCCAGCTTCAACGACGTTCCAGGCAAATTTCCCTTCACCCGCAACTTCGCTTTCTTAAACAAAATATCCCGCGCCAAGGTGTATCCGTTTGTCTGCAGTCCGTTCGTGGGTAAACCTAAAATCACATCCCCCGCCCGAATGGATCGGCCATCTGTCCCCTTCCCCTTCTCCACCACTCCCACAATCGATCCCACTAAGTCGTAATCTTCCCCCTGATAAATTCCAGGCATCTGTGCCGTCTCCCCGCCCAACAGCGCACACCCCGAACGACGACAACCCCTCACCAATCCCTTCAAAATCTGATGGAAAACCTTCGGACTCAATTTTCCCGTTCCAATATAATCCAAAAAGAAAAGGGGCTCTGCCCCCAATGCCGCAATGTCATTTACACAGTGATTCACTAAATCCTCCCCGATCGTCCCATGTTTTCCCACCTCCTGCGCCACTTTCAACTTCGTCCCCACCCCATCGATACTCGCCACCAACACAGGATGCCGGTACCCCCGAATCTTTCCGTCAAAACATCCGCCGAACCCCCCAATCCCACCAATCACCCCCGATCTTCGGGTCGACCGCACCAGCGCCCCAATCCCCGACTTCACCCGATTCCCCAGGGTGATATCCACCCCAGCCTTGGCGTATGCGTCCCGTGCCATCCCTCTTACAACAAGAAGCCCTGTCGGCTCTCCTCCTCCGGTACCAGAGAAGCTGACCGCTCTCTTCTCTGTTCCAAAACCTCCTTGTTGCTGTCCTCCGGCGCAAACGCCACCGGATAATCCCCCGTAAAACAGGCCATACAAAACTTCTTCGCTGGAATCCCGCATGCCCGCACCATCCCGTCCACATCCAAATACCCCAGCGAATCCGCTCCCAGATACTTCGTAATCTCCGCTCTCGTCATCCGGTTCGCCAAAAGATCTTTCGGGTCCGGAAAATCGATTCCGTAGTGACACGAAAAACGGTGCGGCGGACAGCTCACCCGAATGTGCACCTCCTTCGCTCCGGCCTCTCGCAAATTGGTCACCCTCGCCCGTGCCGTTGTTCCCCGCACAATCGAATCATCCACCACCACCACTCGCTTGCCCTGCACCGCCGTCCGAATCAAATTCAACTTCACTCGCACATTGAAATCCCGAATCAACTGGGTCGGCTGCAGGAACGATCGCCCGATGTAGTGGTTCCGGACAAAGGCCTGATCCAACGGAATCCCCGCCTGCTCCGAATATCCCAAGGCCGCGTAGGTTCCTGAATCAGGCACTGGCACAACAATGTCCGCCTCCACCGGATGCAACCGCGCCAACTCTCTCCCCATCCTCGTCCGCGCATGACTGATATTCCTTCCCCCAATCTGACTGTCCGGCCGGGCAAAATAAACGAACTCAAAAATACACAGCGCCTCTCGCGCCGTCTCCGCGTGGGGCTTAAAGGAGCGCAGACCCGACTCATCCGCCACCACAATCTCCCCCGGCTCCACCTCTCGGACGAATTCAGCTCCCACCAAATCCAAAGCGCACGTCTCGCTCGAAAAAATGATCGCCTCATCCAACTTCCCAATCACCAACGGCCGAAACCCAAAGGGATCCCGCGCCGCAATCACCTCATTCTCACCCATCAACACCAAAGAGTACGCCCCGTGCACTCTCGAAAGCGCTTGCGCCAAAGCCCCCCCACCAATCGCCGGATTGGGCCTCGAAATCAGATGCAAAATAATCTCACTATCTGTCGTCGTTTGGAAAATCGATCCCGCCGCCTCCAACTCATCCCTCAATTTTCCCGCATTGACCAAATTTCCATTATGAGCGATCGCAATTTGGCCTTTCCCCGTCTCGACCGTCAACGGCTGGGCATTCTTGATCGTGCTCGAGCCCGTCGTCGAATATCGCACATGCCCAATGGCCCTCGTCCCGACCAACTCCTTTAAATCACTCTCCTTGAAAATCTGACCCACTAAACCCATCCCACGCTTGATCGCAAAAGCCTTCCCATCGTCCTTCGCCGTCACGATGCCCGCACTTTCCTGCCCCCGATGCTGCAACGCGTACAACCCGTAATAGGTCAGCTCAGCCGCGTTGGGATGATTGTACACTCCGAAAACCCCGCACTCATGAGTTGGAAAATGGGGAGATTTCAAGATATGACCCTACTCCGTCCGATCAATTTTGAGAAGGCAGAGATTTTTTTCATCTCCACCTCACTTCAGCGCGTTCGGCAGTGCGCTCTCAAAATAAGCCTTCAACTCCTCCACCGTCCACTTCGCCTGCACATCCCCACAACTGACCTTCAACTCTTTCCCCCCCGTTCCGCCGATTCGCTGAAACCCCACCCCCGCCTCCATCGCGAGTCGCTCCACCTCCCCCACCGCACTCTCCTCCACCTCCACCAAAATCCGCCCCGCCCCCTCCCCAAAAAGTGCCTCCTCGGGCCTCTCCCCCGACCCGCAGGAAAACGTCACCTCCGCCCCAGCCGACCCCTCCCCAAAAGTCATCTCCGCCACCGCCCATAAAATCCCTCCCTCCCCCACATCGTGCACCGCCCTCACCCCCGCCAACTTCAGCACCCCACGCATCAATCCGTGCAATTTCTTCTCTCCCTCCATATCCACCCTCCCCAACTTCCCCGCCAGCACCCCATGAATCTCCTGCAGATAAAGCGAGGCCCCCAATCCACCTGACTCCTGGGTTCCCAAAAGCAGAATCACCCCCCCACCCTTCCCAAATACCCCCGGCACCAACCTCACCCCCTCCTCCACCTTCCCCACCACCCCCACCACCGGAGT
>CAMCFB010000020.1 GCA_945874125.1 Verrucomicrobia subdivision 6 bacterium
CCGAGGCGAAGCCTGAGGGAGTGGAGTTGATGCCGATTTTGAGTGGGTCCTCCTTCGCTCCTAACCTCGCAGGCTCGGGAGGAGCTTCGAAGGATTTACATGCTCAATCCAAGCAGATTGCGAGCTCGGGGTTCTTCAAAAGACATTTATGCGACCTGCCTCGGGCTCGGACGGAGTTAAAAGCGGACCTGTATCACGGGGTGTACTGGATGAGGCCGTGGGAAAAAGGGCCTTATGTTCTGACGGTGCACGACATGTCCTTTGCGGTGCACCCGGAGTGGTTTCGTCCAGGGGAGGCGATGTTTTATACGAGGATGGTTCGAAGAGCGGCGGAGAGGGCACGAAAGGTAATTACGGTGTCGGAGTTTTGTCGGGCAGAGATGATGGAGAGGTGGGATTTGCCGGCGGATCAGGTGGAGGCGACGTATGAGGCGGCGAGGAAAGTCTATCGACCTGCCAAAAAGAAGGCCTCGGGTCCTCCGACGCTTTTGTTTGTCAGCGCGATTCATCCGAGGAAAAACTTAGGGAGGTTGATTCGGGTGTGGGAGAGATTGAGGGCGGGGCGATTTCCTGATCTGCGATTGCGGGTGGTGGGGCCGGCGGGGTGGTTGGCGGGCGGGGATTTGGGGGAGCTGAAAAGAGCGGTGGCGAAGGGGGGAGCGGTTTGGGAGGGCGCAAAAACGGAGGAGGAGCTCCGGCAAGCATACTGCGAAAGTACGATGCTGGTTTATCCGTCGTTGTACGAGGGGTTCGGGTTGCCTCCGTTGGAGGCGATGGCGTGCGGCTGTCCCGTGGTTTGCGCCAAGGCGGGGTCACTGCCTGAGGTGTGTGGAGGTGCGGCGGAGTATTTCGATCCCCGGTCCGAGGAGGAGATGGTGTCGGCCGTGGGTACAGTTTTGGGAAGTGAGGCGCGGCAAAAGGAGTTGAGCCGGGCCGGTTTCGTCAGAGCGGAGGAGTTTTCTTGGGCGAGAATGGCGGAAGAAACGGCCGGGATATACACAAGGGCGCTGGCCTCATGATCCGTGGGTTGGATGGCTTGCGGTTGGGAACGCAGAGGAATAGCCTGCAGAGATGAGTTCAGGTTCAGAGAAGGGGAGCGGCGGTGGCGTGATCTCGCAGTGGCAGGATCGCACTTTGTGGGTGGAGATGGCGGTGGCGGTGGCGGTGGTGGTGGGTTTGTACGGTTGGATTCCGTATAACTTTGGGTTTGAGAGCCGGGCGCGGAGTGTGTTCGACATGTTGGGTCGATTTTGGACCGATCCCTCCACGGCGGATTGGCATCATGGGATGATCGTGCCCTTGATTTCGGTGGGATTGATTTTGCATCGGGCCAAGGAGCTGGAAAAGGTAGTGATTCGTCCTTCGGGCTGGGGGGTGGTGGGGGTGGTGGCGGCATTGGGATTATTTTGGGTGGGATACAAGATCGACATTACGATTGTGGGGTTCCTCTCGTTGCAGTTGATGATTGGGGGTTTGATTTTGTGGCTTTTTGGGTGGGAGATGATGAGAGCGGTGGCGTTTCCGTATGCGTTTCTCATGTTTGCCTACCCGTTTTATTTTTTGGATACGATCCTGGCTTTTCCGTTGCGGGGCTTGATGTGTCAGCTGTCCCAATTTTTTCTGAACTTGGTGGGGGTGGATACCTTGCGGGTCGGGACGGCGCTGGTCTCGGCTCCTGACTATGCGAAGGGGTTGGCGCAGGGGCAGAGGTTTGCGCTGGATGTGGCGACGCCGTGCAGTGGCATACGATCCTTATTTGCCCTGATGATGGTGAGCGCGCTTTATGCGCATCTCTCGCTGGAGAGAGGGTGGCAGAAGTGGGTGTTGTTCCTTCTCTCTCCGGCTTTGGCGGTGATGGGAAATTTTGCGCGGATGGTGATGTTGACGCTGGGGACGATTTTATTGGGCAGTGCGGTGGCGATTGGGACGGAGGAGCATCCAACGACCTTTCACATGGCGGCGGGTTTCTTTGTCTTTGTGGTGGCGTTAGGCGGAATGGTGGGGGTGAGCCGAATTTTGCAGGGGCTTGGTCGGGAGAAAGGAAAGTAAAAATGAGCGAGGGGATGAGAAAAGGGGCCTGGGTTCGAGTGGCCGTTTTGCTGGCGTTGGGTGGAGGGGTGGCGGCGCTTTGTGTGTTGGTGCCGACATCGAACACGACGCCGCAGGCTGGGGTGGTGATGGATTTGCCCGAGCAGGTGGGAGGCTTTAGGGGAAAGGAGGTGGCGGCGACGATGGGAGAGCTGGCCACGTTGCCGAAGGACACTCAGATCACGCGACGGGAGTACGTGGATGCGGGCGGGGACCGCATCATGGCCTCGATTGTTTTAAGCGGGGGGGAGAAGAGAAGTATTCATCGGCCTGAGGTGTGTTTGCCGGCGCAGGGATGGACGATGCGGGGGGGGCGAGTGGAGGAGATCGATTTGGCGGATGGGCGGGATCTGGAGGTGATGAATCTGAGTTTGGTGCGGGATATTGAAGTGGCACAGGGGGATAGGAGAAAATTATACGCGAACTACTTTTACTGGTTTGTCGGAAGCGAGGTGACAACTCCGCATCACTGGAGCCGGGTTTTTCTGACCAGCTTGGACCGAATTACGAAAAATCTGAACCATCGGTGGGCGTACGTGATTGTGATGTCGGTGGTGACGGAGGGTTTTATGCCGCTGGGGAAAAATGAGACGCAGACGGTGGAGATGTTGAAGCAGTTCACAGCGGAGGCGGCTCCGAGTTTCATGCGGGCGAGCACTCCAGGCCTGGCCCCCTGATTCCCGCCTTGCTTTTTAAGCGGAAGAGTGGGCACGATATCCCTTCCACCCTAACCCAAGGAAATACCCTATGAAAAACATGCTCCGAATTCTTCTCGCAACTCTGATCGCACTCCCCGCGGCAAACGGCCGGGCGGAATCGCTGGAAAAACTTATCCCCGATTGTGCGGAGATCTTGGGCAAGATGAAACGGGAAGATATTCTGAACATGGAGCTGGTGAAAGAGGCCAAGGGCATCGTGATTTTGAATGTAACGGGCTTCTCGATTGGCATTGGCGGGTCGGGGGGAGACGGAATTCTCATGGCGAAGACGGAGAAGGGCTGGAGTGGCCCGGTGGCAATTACCACGGATGGCGGCACACTGGGAATCGACGTGGGTGGGACGGATAACGACATCGTGATTTTACTGATGAAGGAGGGTGTGGTGAGCAAGTGGGGGACGGATGGCCAGCATTTTTCCAGCGCTTCGGCGGGGGCGGTGATGGGGCCCAAGGGTGGAGCGGCGGTGGATGCCTCGATGCGAGACCGGGACTTTCACGTCTATATCTGGAACAAGGGGGCCAAGCTGGGCGTAAATTTCGGGGGGTTTGATGTGAATATCAACGAGGAGGCGAATGCTGATTTTTATGGGAAGCCGATGGTTTCGGCAAAAGACATTTTGAATTCGGTGGCGGAAGTCCCGGCTTCGAAAAAAGACGGCTTCGTGCGGATCACGGACCTGCTCAAATAACAAAAAAGGAGACACATCATGAACCGTATCCTCACCCTCGCGTTAGCGTTTGCAGTGGCTCTGCCCCTCTCGGGCCTGGCCCAAAACTCGGACTCCCTCAATCTCGCCGCGGATCAGGCGACGAGCATGAACAAGTTGGATGATCTCATGGGCCGGGCGCAGAAGCGCTTGAGCTACGTCATGACAAATTTGGGCGAGTTAATGGACGGAAATGATAAGAACAACTCGTTTGATCAGTTTAAGGACAACCTAAGCGACCTTCAGGATATCCGAGGCAACATCAAGGATCGGGTGGAGAGGGTGCGGGATCTCCAAGGCCAACGGATCGCTGCCTGGAGCAAGGAAGTGTCGGGCTTGACGGACAAAGATATGCGCAAGATGACGAATGATCAGATTGATAAGGCGAAAGCCGACTTCGACGTTTTGGACAAGCAGTTGAGGGAGGTAGGCGGGGATGCCAACGATCTGATCGCCCTACTGGAGGATTTGAAAAAGTATTTCGCCTCTTCCTTTACGCCGGACTCGATCAAGACCTGCACTCCGATGGTTGAGAAGGCCCGGACCGCTGGGCAGGAGATGGTGAAAAGCGTGGACACGTTGCGAGACAATATTTACAAGCAGAAGAAGGAAGCAAAAGGAACGTCGTCGAACTAAACGAGTCGGACGTGCCGGCAAAAGTCGGCTAACGGCAGAGAGGCGAGAGCACGAGAGTGATCTCGCCTTTTGCTTTTTCCCCGAAGTGAGCGGCAACTTCGGAGGGGGTACCGACGAAGACCTCCTCAAACTTCTTGGTGAGTTCGCGCGCGACGCAAACTTGGGAATCGGCCGGGAAAACTTCGACCAGGACAGCGAGCGTTTTGGAGAGGCGGTGGGGAGACTCCAAGTAGATGGAGGTGTGGTTCCGGGCGGCAGCCAGAGTGAGTTCCTTGAGGCGACCGCCTGATTTAGGAGGAAGAAAGCCGCCGAAGTAAAAGGGAAGAGTGGGCAGACCGCTGGCGATGAGGGCGTGGATGGGGGCGGTGGGGCCGGGAATGATTTCGACGGGCAGATTTTCGCGACGGACGGCGCGAATGATGCGTTCGCCCGGGTCGGAGATGGCGGGCATGCCGGAATCGGTGACGAGGGCGATGGTTTGACCGGAGCGAAGGCGTTCGATGATTTCCGATTCGCGGGATGCTTCGTTAAACTTTTGCACACTGAGAAATGATTTTTTGAGAGAGAGATGTTGGAGAAGGAGACCGGAGTGGCGGGTGTCTTCGGCGGCGATGAGATCGGCGGTGGCGAGGGCTTGGCACGCGCGCGGGGAGATGTCGGATAAGTTTCCGATGGGAGTACCGACAACGATGAGGCGACCGGGCGAAGGATTCATAGGATGGTTTTGGCTGCCGCGCTAGGACTCGAACCTAGAACACCCACATTCAGAGTGTGGTGTGCTACCAATTGCACCACGCGGCAATCGAGAAAAGCATACCGATGGGTGAAAATGAGGGCAAGAAGTGGTGAGCTGGGGTGGGGGGTATTACTTATTACTTCGTCCAGAGGCGCCAGGCGGCATAGAGAAGAAATAGGGCGAAAGCGCGGCGAGCGATCAGTTCGGGAACTCGCTGGATGAGGAGGGCGCCGAGGATGGCTCCGAGCATTCCAGTGAGGGCACAGGCGGCGGCGATTTTCCAGTCGACCGTGTTGAATTTCCAATTCGCAAGGGAGCCGGCGAAGGTGATGGGAATGATGAGAGCGAGGGAGGTGCCGACGGCGACGTGGTAGGGGACGCCGCAGAGGAGGGTGAGGGCGGGGACGACGAGGGCGCCGCCTCCGATGCCAAAGCAGCCTGAGGCGAGGCCGGCCAAAAGGCCGATGAGGGCGTAGAGGAGGAAACCGGTGGGCACGGAAGGACGATTCCCACTCAGGCAGAGATTAGCAAGGAGGAAGCGGGGCGTGATGCGGAGGCTTGCCAAAAGGAGCAATTTCGCCTTACCTAACCAGTTCTATGCAAAAACATCTCTCTCTCTGTTTGACCCTTCTTACCGCAATTTTGGTCGTGGGCTGTGCCGTCAAGGATCCGAAAGATCCGCGATTTGTGGTGGCGGAAGGCAAGGGCATCAAAATCACGCGGGCCCAGTTGGATGGGGAGGTGGATCGGGCGCTGCTTAACTTTAATTTGGCGCGGGATAAAGTCCCCGCGGCTCAATTCAACTCATTGGAAATGAACATTTTAAACCAGATGATCAATCGTCAGGTAGCATTGGCTGAAGCTCGCAAATCGCCCCTGACGAACGCGGCGGTTTTGGCGAAGGAGCAGTTAGAGCGGATGAAGAAGAATTTTCCGGATGCAAAAGCGTTTGAGGAGCAGCTAGCCAAAGCCAAAACCACAGAGAAAGCGATGGTGCAGGAGATCGAGCAGAAGCTGGAGGTGGATCACCTGATGCGGCAACGGGTGGAGCCCAGCCTGAAGGCGCCGTCGGATGAGGACGTGCAAAAATTTTATTCCGAGAATCCGAAGCTTTGGCAGCGCAATGAGACGGTACAGGCCCAGCATGTTTTGGTGAAGGTGGATGCTTCCGCAGATGCAGCGACTAAGGCGGCGAAAAAGAAAACTGCCGAGGCCGCACTGGCTCGCGTGAACAAGGGCGAAGCTTTTGAGAAAGTGGCACAAGAGGTTTCGGATGATCCGGGTAGCAAGGCGAGGGGCGGTGAGCTTCCTCCCTTTAGCAAAGGTCAGATGACCCCTAATTTTGAGAAGGTGGCTTTCTCCACCGCTCCAGGCAAAACAAGTACAGTTTTCGAGACACCCTTTGGCTTTCACTTCCTGAAGGTGAAGGCGAAGGAAGCGGCAAAAAATCTAAAGCTGGAAGATGTGAAGAACGAGATCATGTCCCACTTGAAGCGTTTGAAGCAGGGTGAGGCGACTCGGCTTTTGCTGGAGGATTTGAGGAAGGAAGCGGCGGTGAAGATTCTGTTGCCACCTCCACCCGCCCCAGCGCCGGTGACGGCGACAACGCCGCCCGTCTCCGCTCCTCCGGTGCCTCCGACCGAGCCTGCGCCGGCGAAAAAGTAGTCCGGGGAAACCGGATTGAAAGATTCCTCGACCGACGCCTCATCCGGGTCGGAGAATTTTTCACCCAAGTTTGACGCCCATGGTCTTTTGACGGCGGTGGTGGTGGAAGTGGGGTCGGGGGAGATTCTGATGACGGCTCACATGAATCAGGAGGCTCTAGATGCGACGCGCAATAGCCAGCGAGCCACTTTTTTTAGCCGTTCTCGGAAGAAGCTGTGGGTGAAAGGGGAGAGTTCGGGCAATTTTCTGACGGTGGAGGAGATTTTAGTGGATTGTGATCAGGATTGTCTGGTGCTGAGAGTCCGATTGCCGGCAGGGGGAGTGGCGTGCCACACGGGGGAAAAGAGCTGCTTTTACCGAACGCTACCACTTAGTGGCGGGAATCGGTTGCAGACGCGTTCGGTTGGGGGGTGAGACCGACGGCGGACTGCGCGAGTTGGACGAAATCTTTTTCGGCGGTGGCGACCTCTTGGGCCGGTCCAGCCAACTTCATCACGACGAGTTCCCCCTCCGATTCAAGAATCGCTCCGAGGAGGAGAGCCTGAGGAAGATCCTTGGCGGGGCCACCAGGGGTTCCTCCCCGCAAAGTGCCCTCGAGACGAACGAGGGTGAGTGTGCCAGCGGCGCCCTTTTTTATTTCGGGTTGGGGAGTGGGGGGCGGGGTGAATTGGGCGGCCCAGCGATCGAGATTGGCCTGAACGGAGCCGCCTTCGCCTGAGGGGAAGCGGGAGAAGGTAAGGGTGAGGCAGTTGCCGCGGGGAGATTTTTTTTCGAGTTGGGCCGCCCGAAAGGTGCTGGAGGGCGGAGCCCAGCGCCACGAATCGGGCCGATCAAAGCGAAAGGGGCCGACGCGAAAGGCGACCGGCTGGGGTGGGGGGGTGGGGGCGGCGTGGGTTGCGGAGAGAAACCAGAGTGAGGAGAGGAGAAGAAGGAGGGTAATTTTCATCCTTGGTGTCGGCGAATCCACTCGTCCACCGCCATGGGGCGACAGTGGAGAAGATTTTCGTACTCGCGATCGATTTTTTTATCGTCCCAATCGGGATGATTCGATTTCATAAATTGAATCATCCAAACGCGGGCGAGAGAGCGGTCTTGGGGGGCGAGGCGGGCGAGGTCGCGTCGATAAAGGAGGTGATTGAGGCGGGAAACGATCGAAAAAAAGCTCATGGCCGAGCCCGACGAAAGAGACCGGCAAAACCTCCGGCGAGGGCGCCGAAAATAAGCGTGAGCAGAGCGGCGCGGAGGCCACCGCCGACAAACTCGCGGTAGTAGGCGGGGGCATCGGCGGCGAGGGGATAGGGGACGGCGGTAAAGACGGCGCCGGGGAGGCTGTAAAGAGCGCCCCAGAGGGCCCCGGAGAGAAAGTGGGGGCGAAAGGTGGGGAGGATGGCGACCAGAAATCCGATGGAGGTGTAGGTGAGGAGAAGGCCGGCGGAAAAGAGGGAGGCGGCGTGGAGGGAGATGCCTTGGAACCACGGCCCGAGTGCGGTGAGAGTACCAAAGAGGAAGCCCGCGGCAACGGGGCGCCAGGAGAGTTGCATCGAGAAAGAGAATGCCTACGGAGGTGGGGGCTGGCAAATCCATGCGTGAAAAAAGCTTGCCGAGCGGGCGGAAAATTGACGTAGAAAAATGAGACGAGCGTGATGGTCTCTGGACAATTCCAAGGGCGGGGGGAAAATGTTTGGAGTGAAAGATATGGGCAAATCTTCGGATCGGCAGAGGGAGTTATTGGCCAAGCTGGAAGCACGGGCCAAAGAGTGTCCTGGTTTATATCCCATTCAGCTGGAGGAAGATTTTCGGCGAGTCGCGGTGGATTTGGTGGGACAAAAGGATGAGGCGATTTGTGGGGTCTTAGAGGTGATGTGGCAGAGGCCGGATGAGACGGTGCAGATGAATGCGCAGAGCCTGATTGGCCGGGGGCACGGTTTGGCGGAGGAGGGGGCGGGAGGTCGTCAAGCAGGAGGAGCGGGGAAGGGTTAGGAAAGAATCGCTCGCCAAGCGTCTGTCAGACGCTCAAATCCGAGGGGCAGAGAAGAATGAAGGAATCGCTCAGCCCATCCACGAATCCGTCCGACAACGAGCTACCGTTTGGCGCTTCGCCCAGCGGGGCTACGGCGGGATCGGATCCCGACGTGGTCGTGATTAAGGGGCCACCCCGGCCGGCGGGTTACGTTCCGCCTTCGGCTTCTCGCCACCAGGAGGAGAATGACATGAATCCAACGAATCCGACGGCATTGAATGTAAAACGAAGTGTGGATCGCCAGCGAAAAGAGCAGAGGGCGGTGACGTCGATCTTGAGTGGAGTGGGGTTAGCTTTGTTGCTGATCATTGTGGGTTGTACGGCGCTGGCGGGTTTCGGGGGATTCGTGCTGTGGAAGCAAATTCAGAGGCAGAGTGTGACGGTGGATCAGATGGAGCAGAGGATGAATAGGGAGTTGGCGTCGTTGCAGGCCAGAAACGCCGAGCTGACGAGCGGGTTGGAGTCGGCCGGGGCGCAGTTGGCCAAGCAGCTATCGATGTTGGAGCAGGCGAAATCCCAGTTGAATCGGCAGGAGAAGGACGTGGATACGGTGCGGCGGCGGCTATCGATTTTAGAGGGGGATTCGGGCGACCGGAGGCGTTGAGGGATGATTAGTCGCGTTGAGTTACGTCGGATCACGCAGGAGTGGCGGACTCGTCTTCAGCGGGTGCAGCAGATTTTGCAGCCGAGCGAGTGGGGGTTGGATGATTGGAATCGGTTTGCGCGGGCGTTGAGTCAGATGGTGCGGGCGCACGGATCAACATGGACGGAGGGGGAGACGACGTATTGGGACGTGCGGTGGACGTTGCAGGATGGCGGGGAGTTGATTTGTCAGGCGGAGGATGGAACGGATGGGAGAAAAACTTTGGTGGTGGCGCAGACGGGGGGTTTTGCGGAGGGGTTAGACAACTACACCTGGTTTTATGGGGAGTTTGGGCAAACGGGAGATTTCTTAGGGAATCCTTACTGGGTGGATGGGACTTGGAAAGAGGCGTTAGCCATGATGCTACTACCTCAGCAGGCAGGGGCTGGTTTTTACTTAAGCGGGGGGAATGTCGGGACGACCCCTATGCTTACGGCCTCTTCCACGAACCCGCAACAGGCTTAAGCCAATATATATCAGTGCTTTATGCACGCTTGCAAAGGAATGGATTTCCGTATAGGTTATTCGTCTTGAAAGGAGTTCGGCGGGGAGTCGAACAAAGGGCGTGCTGATCCGGTTTCCGTGATCGACCCAGATCTAATTTCGGATCAAAGGAAACGCCCCACCCTCGCAGACCTAAAGAGAACGATAAGAACCTCACGGAAGTGATTGCGGTTGGCCATCGAGGCTCAATCCATCCTTCGTCGATCGGGCGCTGAGCGCTCGGTTGGTCCGCTCGGGCAATATCTTTCCGCCGCACATCAACCTATGAGTCACGACTCACGATACGGATCCCGCCCCGGAGGCGGACCCCATGAACGACGCAACCGCCGCCATCACCGCTATGGTGGTGGGCGGGGCGGACCTCGTCGCGAAAGCCGGCCAAGCACAGGTGGTTTCTGGGGCTTTTTGAAAAAACTGTTGGGCATGGGTGGAGGTTCGTCCTCCTCGGCTCCAAGCCAAGCCCGCCCGAGCAACGGGAGGTCTTCCGCCCCGCGAGCTCCGCGGAATCGGACGGCACCCCCGATGGAGGTGCTGACCCCACGTCTCTACATTGGAAATCTGTCCTACGACGCTTCGGAGAGCGACGTGTTTGACCATTTGAGCAAGATTGCTGCGGTCAAAAATGTGGAAGTCGTTCGAGAAGGTGGGGGCAACTCCAAGGGCTTCGGCTTTGCCGAGATGCAGACGTTGGAAGGCGCCCAAGAGGTGGCCAAAAAACTCCATGACACCGATTTCATGGGACGGCTTCTGATTGTAAACGGAGCGAAATCCACAGGAGAGCGTTTCGGTGGAGGCGGCCGTCAGGATCGCCCTCCGCGGGAGGAACGTTCGGAACGGGGTTCGGAGTTTGACTACGAACGCGGTCCGCGGAATCCCAGTTACGATTAAGCGAACGCTTTAGGGATGGGCGAGAGCGCGCCGGGTCTTCTTGGTGGAGGCTCGGCCGCTTTCGGCCAACCAACGATTCACGGCCGAGAGGTAGGCACGGGCGCTCGATTCGATCACGTCGGTCGCAGCGGAGCGACCGGAGACAGGCTCGCTTTTCGCCTCGAAGCGCACCCCCAAGCTAACTTCCCCAACGGCATCTTTGCCCTCCGTTACAGCCCGAACCTGATATTCGGTCAGATGTCCTTGGAGACCTGTAATTTGGTCGATCGTTTTCATGACAGCATCCACCGCCCCATCTCCAGTTCCGATGGCGAAGTGGTTCTGCTTGGCGCACCGAAGGGAGATTTCCGCCATCGGCTTTTCCCCCGTCCCCATATGGACGTGGAGGGAGAAGAGGGAGTAAGTTTCTCGGGGATTTTGGATGTGGGCACCGACCAGTGAGACGAGGTCATCATCGTAGATGAATTTCTTTCGATCCCCGATCTCCTTGCACTGGGAGCAGATCGCGTGGAGTTCAGCCGGGCGAAGAGTGTAGCCCAAATGTTTCAGGCGGGAGGCGATGGCGGCACGGCCGCTATGTTTCGTCAGCGGCAGTTCGGTTTTTCCCCAGCCGACGGTTTGGGGATTGATGATCTCGTACGTTTCCCTTTTTTTCAGAATGCCATCTTGGTGAATGCCCGAACTGTGGGCAAAGGCGTTCAGGCCGACGATGGCTTTGTTTCGGGGAATGGGGAAGCCACAAGCTCCTGAAACGAGACGAGAGGTTCGAACGAGTTCGCGGGTTTGAATTCCCGTGGTGACGCCAGGATAACATTCGGATCGGGTGCGCAGAGCCATGACCACCTCTTCGAGGGCGGCATTGCCCGCCCTCTCGCCGATACCATTCAAGGTGCACTCGACCTGGCGAGCCCCGGCGCTGACGGCGGCAAGGGAGTTAGCCACCGCCAGACCCAGATCGTTGTGGCAGTGGGTGCTCAAAACAACATCGGTCGCACCATGGGCCAGGGCCAGGACATCGGAAAACATTCGGCCGTACTCCTCGGGGGTGGCGTAACCCGTGGTGTCGGGAAGGTTGATGGTGGTCGCACCGGCCTGGATGGCGGCTTCGACCACTTCCACGAGGAAATCGATTTCGGTACGGGAGGCGTCTTCCGGAGAGAATTCAACATTGGGGGTAAACTTGCGGGCCCGCCGAACTCCGTCGATGGCGAGGCGGATGATCTCCTTGCGCGCCTTCCCCAGTTTAAACTCCCGATGGATTTTGCTCGTACCCAAGAAAACGTGGATTCTGCCTTTTTTCCCGGCAGGTTTGACGGCGGCACCGGCCGCATCGATATCGGCATGAACGCAGCGGGCTAGGCCACAGATGACGGGGCCACGAACCGTTTGGGCGATTTGTCGGACGGAGTCGAAGTCGCCCCGACTGGCGATGGGAAATCCTGCCTCAATAATATCGACGCCGAGCCGCGCCAACTGACGAGCCACGGCCAGCTTTTGAGGCTGGGTCATGGCGGCGCCAGGGCACTGCTCCCCGTCGCGGAGGGTCGTGTCGAAAATTAGGATACGGTCATCGGGCATGAAGATATCCTAGAGCCAAATAGCCAAAATTGCACCTCTTGGGTAAAGCAAATTACCACAAGACAGGTTGCCCCAATGGAGGGGCCCGTTAGTAGGCGGCTTGGGCTCCTTTGAGATTGCGACGACGGATCCAGGGCATGAGCCCACGGAGGCGGGCGCCGGTTTTCTCAATGGAATGTTTTTCGCCTTTTTTGAGGAGGGAGTGGTAGCGCTTCATTCCGGTGCGGCTTTCACGGATCCACTCTTTGGCAAAGGTCCCATTTTTGATTTCGCGCAAGACGGCCTCCATCGATTTTTTGGTGCGAGCATCTACCACCCGAGGACCGCGGGTGACGTCGCCGTATTTGGCGGTTTCGGAAATGGAAAAGCGCATTCCGGCGATACCGGATTCGTTGATCAGATCGACAATGAGCTTCAATTCATGGAGAACCTCAAAGTAGGCGACTTCCGGTTGATATCCTGCTTTCAGAAGAACTTCGAATCCGGCTTGGATGAGGGCGGAGGTGCCTCCGCAGAGAACCGCCTGTTCGCCGAAGAGATCGGTCTCGGTCTCTTCCTTGAAAGTGGTTTGGAGCAGTCCGGCGCGAGTGGCACCGATGCCACGGGCCCAGGCCATGGCGATGGCACGGGCCTGGCCGGTGGGATTTTGTTGGACGGCGAAGAGTGCGGGAACGCCGCGGCCTTCGAGGTACTGCCGGCGGACGATGTGGCCGGGACCTTTGGGGGCGACAAGGATGACATCCACATTTTTCGGGGGTTGGACGGTTTTATAGTGAATGGCAAAGCCGTGGCTGAAGAGGAGGCATTGGCCTTTGCGAAGGTTGGGGGCGATATCCTTTTCATAGACAAAGGGAATCTTGAGATCGGGAACGGCAACAAAGATGACATCGGCGGAGCGAACGGCTTCAGCCGTGGGGAGAACTTTGAAGCCGTGCTTCTTGGCCACGGCGATCGACTTGCTTCCCTTGTAGAGGCCGATGGTGACTTTCACGCCACTGTTTTTGAGGTTGAGGGCGTGGGCGTGCCCCTGTGAGCCGAAACCAATCACGGCGACATGGCGTCGCTTGAGAGGGGTTAAGTTGGCATCGCGGTCGGTGTAGATACGGGCGGGCATAGTTTGGTTCTCCAGTTAGGGTTGAGGGTAAGGAAGGTTAGCGTCGGGGGAGGGCAATCCTTCCCGTTCGACTCAGTTCCAGGACACCGAAAGGCTTCATCAGTTGGAGGAACTTGTCGATTTTACTTTCGTCCCCCGTGACCTCGATCGAGAGGCTGTTGGATTGGACATCGACAATTTTAGCGCGAAAGATGTCGCAAATCTGCATGACCTCCGGCCGATGGGAGGAGGTAGCCTTCACGCGTAAAAGTATGAGTTCCCGATCGATGACGTCGCCGTCTTTGAAGTCGTGCACTTCGAGGACATCGACCAGTTTGTTGAGTTGTTTGACCACCTGCTCGAGGACTTGATCATTGCCCACGACCACCAAGGTCATGCGGGAGACTTTGTCGTTTTGGGTGGGGCCGACGTTCAGGGTGTCGATATTGAAGCCGCGACCGCTAAAGAGACCGGCAATTCGGGTGAGAACGCCGAAGCGGTTTTGGACTAAGACGGAGATCGTATGGCGCATAAAAAAAGAAGATGTTGAACATCAAAAAGTAGCGACGAGGACGCCGCAGGGTCAAGCCGAAGGGTGGGGGGCCTAGGAGAGAGAAGCGCGGAGGCGAGCGAGCTCGTGGGCTTGGTGATCGAGCTGTTCGCGGGCTTTGGCGAGGTCGGTCTCCAGCTGTTTAATGCGAAGTCGGAGGGCGGAATCGAAAGCGGGGCTTTGGTCCAGCGATGGGGTGGTTTCGGGGGCTTCCTCCAGCTTGATCGTTCTGCTTTTCAGCCGAGCGGCGCGGCGTCGGCGCATTTCTTCGAGGAATTCGTTAACGGTGAAGGTTTCTTTCGTCCGCACGTGGCTGACGAGTTCCGATCCGCCCAGTTGGCCGCTTTGGAGGAACTCCGCCACGGTGCCCGCGGTGGTCGGACCGTAGCGGGGTCCATCGAGTGGCTCGACCCACCAGAGCATTTCGAGGCCGGCCACTTCGGGGGCCTTATTCCACGGTCCCTCATCCACTTGGACGAGGTCCTCCGGAGCGATGAGAGATTGATTCGCTAAGGCTTTGAGGTGATCTAAGTCCATCGGGCCGAGAACTCGGCCCGTCTGAACTTTTTGCAAACGGTACATGGAGGCAAGGGGGCTCATGGGGGGATTACTTGGAGGGGATGAGAATTTTTTGGCCCACCTTTAAGGGAGCCCCCTTGGGTAGCTCATTGGCTTTACGGATTGTTTCGGAGGTGAGCTTGAGTTGATATTCGGAATTATAAGCTTGGGCGATGGAGCTCAAGGTGTCTCCTTTGGCCACAATGTGCTCGTAGCCCTCCTTTTCGACGACTTTCGGGGCGGGAGGTTTTTCGGCGGCTTTGGCTTTTTCCCGCTCCTTGCGCTCAGCGAGCATTTTCGAAACTTCTTCAAGAAGTGCGGCGCGCTCTTGGGAAGATTTCGCGGCGGCATTGGCGAGGCTCTCTTTGAGGGATTGAGACTGCTGACGGAGCTCGGCCAGCGTTTGCTCGAGCAAGGTGACCCGAGATTGAATTTGATCCACCTGCTGGTCCACCCGATCCACCTGATCGGCCGCTTTGAGGATTTTACGGCGCTCCATCTCCGCATCCTCGGCGGCGGCGGGGTTGCCTGATTGGGCCAGGAGCGGCGAAGCCAAAGCGAGGAGTGGAAAAATGAGGGGGGAGATTAGGGGGACAAGGGATCGATCCACCTTTGGATTATCGCTCTTCTGAATTCTACCCGACAAGCTTTTCGAACTCTTTTTCGGAAATAACTCTCACCCCCAAAGTGCGGGCTTTTTCCAGTTTTGAGCCTGCATCGTCACCCGCTAAGACAAAGTCGGTCTTGGCGCTGACCGACCCGGCAACGGTGCCACCCAAAGATTGGATTTGGCGGATGAAATCCTCCCGTGCGGCCGAAAGTGTGCCTGTGATGACAAATTTCTTACCGGCAAAAACGCCGCCCCGCTCCTCCAGCTCCTCGGGCAGTGCCTGGTGGTTGAGGCCCGCCTTTTGCAGAGCGGCGAGGAGGCGTTGGGTCGATGGTTCGCGAAAAAAAGCCACAATCTCTTCGGCCACTTTGGGGCCGACATCATTGGCTTGGGTGAGTTCGGCGGCAGAGGCTTGGGCGAGGCGATCGAGGGAGCGAAAGTGGCGGGCGAGTGTTTCGGATAAAACGGCACCGACTTGAGGAATTCCGAGGCCGAAGATGAGGCGCCAAAGGGGGCGCCGACGACTGGCCTCGATCCCGGCCAGCAAATTGGCGGCAGATTTTTCGCCCATGCGTTCGAGCGAAGTAAGTTTTTCTTCGGTCAATTCATAAATCTGGTCGAGGTGTTGGATCAGGCCGGCATCGACCAGTTGAGTGGCCATCACTTCGCCCAAGCCTTCGATGTCCATGGCGCCGCGGTGGGCAAAGTGTTGTAGGCGGCGTTTGAGTTGGCCGACGCAGTCGCGGGAGTTGCAGCGGAGGAAGACATCCTCCTTTTCGAGGGGGCCTTGGCAAACGGGGCAGGCCCGAGGAGGCCGGATCGGTTTGGATTGGGCCGGCCGTTGGGAGAGGTTTACCGAAATCACGGCCGGGATGACCTCTCCCGCTTTTTCGACCCGGACCAGATCTCCGACACGGATATCCTTGCGCGCGATCTCCTCAAAGTTGTGCAGGGTGGCTCGGGAAACGGTGGAGCCGCTGAGCAGGACAGGTTCGAGCTCGGCCACGGGAGTGATGACCCCCGTGCGCCCGACCTGAAATGTTACTTGGATGAGACGAGTTTCCGACTGTTCGGGGGCGTATTTGTAAGCGATGGCCCAGCGGGGGGCTTTGTCGGTTTGGCCGAGAATTTTTTGCTGATCGAAGCGGTTTACTTTGATAACGGCGCCGTCGGTGGCATAGGGGAACTTGGTCCGGGCTTGGTCCAGCTCACGGACGGCGCGGAGGACCTCGGCCGAGGTGCGAACGTGGCGGAACCAGTCGTGGCCGGGCAGACCCCAATCAAGAATCTGGCGATACAGGGCGACCTGGGTGGTGAGGGTAAGGCCCGTGACTTCGCCCAGCCCATAGAGGCAGATCGCGAGGGGTCGCTTGGCGACTTCACGAGAGTCGAGAAGTTTCAGCGTGCCGGCGGCGGCGTTGCGCGGGTTGGCAAAAAGGGGCTCTCCTTTTTTCTGACGGGACTGGTTGAGGGCGGCGAAGGCGGGTTCGGGCAGATACACTTCACCACGGAACTCGATGAGCGAGGGGAGCTGGGCGATGGCCAGAGGAAGATGGCGGATCGTTTTAAGATTTTCGGTAATATCGTCCCCCCGCTCTCCGTCTCCGCGGGTCAGGCCTTGGGTCAGACGGCCTTTTTCGTAGCGAAGGCTGACGGCGAGGCCATCGATTTTGGGTTCGATAACATAGTCGGCGTTTTGGCCGTGAAGATTTTTTTCGACGCGGTTGAGAAATTCAGTGAGTTCGGCTTCGCTGTAGGTGTTGTTCAGGCTTTGCATCCGAATGGCGTGGGCGACGGTGCGAAAGGATTCGAGCGGGGCGCCGCCGACTTTACGGGTGGGGGAGTTTTCGTCGACGAGTTTGGGGTGAGCGGTCTCGAGGTCGAGGAGCTCGCGGTAGAGGCGATCGTACGCGGCATCGGAAATTTCGGGTTGGGCTTGGACGTAGTACAGGTGGTCGTGTCGGCGTACTTCCGAAAGAAGCTGCGCGTATCGTTGGGCGGGGGTGGATTTCACCGTAAGCGGCGGCGCAGGGCGAGTCCGAGCGAGATGCCAAGGATGTCGGCCAGCCAGTCACGGACGGAAACCTCGCGTCCGGGGGCGAGGCGTTGGCTTTGTTCATCGAGGGCACCGAGGAGGGAGCCGGTCATGCCGAGGGCGACGGAGGGGTAGGGAAGTGCACCGAGGAGAAAACCGAAAACGGTGTAGACGCTGAGGTGCATGACCTTGTCATTGGGCAGGGGGAAAAAGGAGTCGATCTTTTGGATGCGGGTGGAGGCCAACGCGGAGACGCTGAGGATGAGGGCATAGAAGAGCACGCAAGGGAGGAGGTTTTTCCATGGCGGCTTTTCCATAAGGAGTGCATTTTGGGGCTAGAGTGAAGCAGGGCAACGCGAAAGAAGAGGGGTCGATCCTAGGGATCGAGGGTGGAGGGACGAAGACGTCCTGGATTTTGTTGCGGGCGGGGGGGCAAAAGTTGGCGGGGGGAGTAGTGGGAGGCTCGAATGTCATGTTGGTCGGGAGAGATGGGCTGAGGAAATTGTTGCGTGAGGTGGCGAGAAAGTTGCCTGAGGTTCCGAGTGCGATTGGGGCGGGTTTTGCTGGGGTCAGGGGAAAGATGGAGAGGGAAGTGGTGAGTGAAGTGATTCGTGAGGTCTGGCCGAAGATGGAGCGGGTGGTGGTGGGTGGGGATACGGAGACGGCTTTGGCGGCGGCGTGGGGAGGAGAGGATGGGTTCGTGGTGATTGCGGGAACGGGGAGTAATGTGGTGGGTCGGGTGGCGGGGAAGATTTTCACGGCGGGTGGGCATGGGCATGTCTTGGGGGATGCGGGGAGCGGGTATGAGTTGGGGCAGAGAGCGATGGAAGCGGTGATGAGGGGGCGGGATCGGGAGGGGAGGGCGCCGAAGTTGGCCGCCACGCTTTTGGCGCACGCGGGGGCGGCCGATTTGGATCGGTTGGTCCGGGAGGTGTATCGGGGTCATGGGAAGGAGTGGATGGCGGGGTTTGTGCCGGGGATTTTGCGGGCGGCGGAGAGGGGGGATCGGTGTGCGGGGGAGGTGGTGAGGGCGGGGGCGGGGGAGTTGGCGGAGAGGGCGGGGGAGTTGGCGCGGCGGTTGGGGGTGAGGAGGCCGCGGTGGGCACTGGTGGGCGGGCTATTTCAGAATGCGTTCTATCGAAAAGTTTTCCGGAGGGCACTGCAGGAGCTGGGGCTAGGGGCGGAGGTCGTGCGATGCCAAACTCCGGGCGAAATTGGCGCTGCCAGAATGGCGAGAAGCGGCGGGCTTCTTAAAAAGAGAGGAGAAGAGGCGCGGGAAAAGCTGGTCCGGGTGGAGGATTTGCCGACGGAGCGGACGAATCCGCGGTCACGCGGGATGCATAAGAAATCGGTGAAGCAGTTGGTGCAATTGTTTGTCAGCGAAGAGGCCTTTACCGTGAGGGCGTTACGTCGTGCCCGCAGAGAAATTGAGCAAGCGGCGGGAGTCGTGGCCAAAGCGTTGCAGAATGGGGGGAGGCTATTTTATGTTGGGGCGGGAACGAGCGGCCGGTTGGGCGTGTTGGATGCGAGCGAGATGCCGCCGACTTTCCATGCTCCGCCCGAGCAGGTGCAGGCGATTTTGGCGGGCGGGCCAGAGGCGATTTTTCGGGCGCAGGAGGGGGCCGAAGACGATGCGGAGGCGGGTGGCCGTGCGGTTTTTGAGCGGAGGTTGGGTCGGAGGGATGTTTTGGTGGGGCTGACGGCGAGTGGGCGGACCCCGTTTGTCCATGGGGCATTGCGAAAGGGGCGAAGATCGGGAGCGGCGACCATTTTGGTAACGGCGCACCCGGGATGGCGACCGGAGAAAGGGGGAGTACGGCCCGATGCGGTGGTGCGATTGGACGTGGGTCCGGAATTGATTGCGGGGTCGACTCGGCTCAAGGCAGGCACAGTGACGAAGATGGTGTGCAACATTCTCAGTTCGGTCGGAATGATTCGTTTGGGGAGAGTCTATGACAATCTGATGGTGAACGTGGTGCCTTCGAACGAGAAGTTGCGGGCGAGGGCGGTGCGACTGGTGCAGGTGCTGACGGGGGTGGGTCCAGAGGAGGCGTCGGTGGCTCTGCAAAAATCGGGCAATCAAGTGACGGCAGCCATTACGCATATAAAGAGGCACCTACGACCCCAAAATTGAAAAATCGCCCCGCAAACCCTTGAAGGTCAGGGGCTTATAAGACCTACGACCCCACGCAAGTTATTGCTAGGCAGTGGCTTAGGAGGCGGTTTTTTGGTAGGAAGGGATAGGGTCATTCGAAAAAAGGTGATTCTCGCTTGCGAAAAAAGGGTGGTGGGTCACGATCGAACGGATGAGAGTTTTCCTATGGCTGGCATCGTTGGCGGTGGCGGCGAGCGGTTGGGCGGCGGAAGCGAATTTGGCGGGATTGTGGAAAAATACCGCCGTGGGTATTTCTCAATCCACCATTATTGTTTCGCAAGAGGGCCCTTTTTTACATGTCGCCGGCTATGGGGTGTGGGCAGACGGTGGCCCGGGAGTTTGGCACGGAAAGGGAAAGATCGAGGGAGCGAGGGTCAAGCTGCCGATGACCTATACCACACTGCCCAAGCCGGGGTTCGATCCGAAAGTGGAGCTAGATCTGCAAATCTCCAGCGATGCAAAAAGTTTAGAGGGAACGTGGAAAAATAGTTTAGGAAGAAAAGGAACGGTGAAGTTTGTAAAAGTAAATGCGGAGTCAGCTCCCAAAGTCGGAAGCCCAGCGGAGGTGCCGGTGGGGGAAGGCCCTGCGACCGAAACAGAAGCAAAAGACGAGACGAAGCCTTAAACGCCGTGAACGCGCCCTACTTTGTTTCGGTCATACCGAACTACGAAGGGCTGGAGCAGAAAAGAAAAGGGGATCTGTTAAACGCCGTGAACTCGACCCCAGTGGATATCGAGTTGGCGACTGAGGCAAAGTTTTAAGGCGCGCAGGAGGCACGCGGCCTCCAGTTTTTGGCCCCGCGCAATGATGCTGGGCAGTGGCTCATTCGGGCGCAGGCGAAGAGCATCTTGGCAAAGAATGGGGCCTTGATCGAGGTCCGGGGTAACGAAGTGGGCCGTCACGCCGACGATTTTGACTCCCTTGTCGTAGGCTTGGCGGTAGGCTGACGCACCAGGAAAAGCAGGCAGGAGAGAGGGGTGGATGTTGAGGATTCGATTCTTCCAGTGCCAAACGAAGTCGGGCGACAGGATTTTCATAAAGCGGGCCAGGACGACGAGATCCACCGCGGCTTTTTCCAGATGGGACTGGAGGGAGGCCTCGGCTTTCTGGCGATCCCGATAGTCAATATGGGCAAAAGGCAGTTGGAAGCGACGGGCAAGGGATCGGAGCTGAGGATGATTTCCTGCCAAAAGAACTGGTTCTGCCCCCAGCCGACGTGATTTCCACGCCCGCAGAATCGATTCGGCCGCATGGGTTTCTTTGGAAACAAGAATGGCCAGACGACGGCGAGAGCGTGACGCATCCGCCAGCCGAAGGGTGAGCTTCATCCGCAAGTGCTGGGCGAGGGCTTCCAGTTCAGCGCGGATGCGGCGCTCGTCCAGCTTGGGGCCCGCCCACGAAGCAAGAAGGGTCATGCGAAACTTTCCGCGGGCGACCTGCTCCTCCAAGGACTCGATATTGGCGCCCAGGCGAAATAGTTGCTGGGTGACGGCGGCGATGGCACCCGAACGGTCGGGGCCAACCAAGCCGATGGTGACAAAAGAGCGAGCCGCCATCGTCAATCTCCGCGCAGGGTGCAGGAGGCCCGTGGGGTTTCGTGGATGGTAATTTCGGACAAGCCGGGCAGCTTGGGGCTGAGCTGTTTCCAAAACCATTGGCACATGACCTCAAGAGTTGGATTTTCCAAGCCGAGAGTTTCGTTGAGGCAGGTGTGATCCAGCTTGTCGATAATGGGGCGAACGGCCTCGGCAATTTTCGCGTGGTCGTAGAGAAGGCCAGATTGAGGATCGACCGGTCCGGAGACACACACTTCGAGGCCAAAACTGTGGCCGTGCAGGCGGCGGCACTTGTGGCCTTCGGGAAAGGAGGGGAGTTGTTGCGCCGCCTCGAAATCGAATTTGCGTCGAAGGGTGATCTTCATCGGACTCTTTTCTACCGATTTGACAGGGGAAGTTCAACCGATGGTTCTTTTCTCGGTTTGTTGGAAAACCAGGTGTTGAGCAGCTTTTCCAGAATCCCGCCCCAAAGAGAGAGAGCGCCGACAAGCAGAACGAGGGAGGGGATCGCGATCGAGGCGGTTTGACCCTTCAGGAAAGAGGCAAAGTGGATCGCATAGGGTTGGTGAATGAGATAGATCCCGTAGGAGAAAGAACCGGCCAGCGCCAAACCTGAACCCAAAAAGGGAATCTTGGCCCAAAAACCAGAGGCGCCAGCCACGACCAAGAAGCAGGCGACTCCGGATAGGAAATCGACCGCGACATAACCACGGGGCAGTTGGTAGGCGAGAAGGGCGACGGGATAGAGAAGAAGTCCCGTCAGAAAACCGCGGCCTTGGAGAAGCCACGATTCAAAATGTTGGGGATGGCGAGCGAACCAAACGCCGAGGACCATCCCAAAAGCGAATTCGGGCAGGCGACTGAGGCCGCAACCGCCCAAAACCCACTGACCACTGGCCGGCTGAATGTACAAAAGATACGCGCGCGCGAAGAAGCCCAGGCCAACGGCAGCGGAGAGGAAGGGAATCGGACCCCAGCGTCTCAACCCCGCCAGCAAAAGAGGGAAGAGGGCAAAGAGTTGAATGATCAGACAGAAGTACCACCAAGCCGCATTCAGATAGAAAAAGTTGTAGTCGATCCAGAGAAAACGCAGTCCAGAGAGGCTTACCCAGAAACGCCAATCGACGGGCTCGAGTCGGGCTTCGAAGGGGCTGATGAGATAGACGAGGTGGGCCAACCAGTACATGGGATAAAGGCGAAGGAGTCGGTGAAGAATCCACGGGCCCCAGGCCACGCCACCCTTTTGCTCCGCACGAATAGCGGATTGGGCGAGAACGAATCCGCTGGCAACAAGGAAGAGACCGACGGCATGGAAACCTAGCTGCGAGATCCCGAAGCCCAGGGTGCGAGCTAGCGATTCGAAAATGGAGAGGGGAGTGGTCCAGAGATCGGGCTGAGCGACTTTTTGAAAGAAGCCTGCTTCGATGGGGGAGGCAGGTTTGATCCAACAGCTAAAGGAGTGAAAGTAAACGACCCAAAGAATGGCCCAACCTTTGGTAATATCGAGCCACGCCATCCTCCCTTGGGCCATGGGGAAGATTAATCGGAGCAGGAGATTTAAGCTAGGTCGGAGCGTAGCTGATCGAGAAGGGAGCGCATGCGGGGCTGATGAATATTTTCGGGAGCAAGGCCGAGGAGGCAAAGGGCGACGGCGAGATGTTTCTCAGGATCGGCAAAGGCAATAGAGGAGCGGGCGCCCCCGTGACCAAAAGTTGTGGGGGAGGAGTGGGTGCCAAATCCGTAGGGCACCGTGGTCGGGCCATAGCGGTTGCTATCGAGAATGACCCCGAGGCCAAAGTCGATTATGTGACCGAAAGTGGCATCGAACTCTCCTTCCCGCCAGCGGTGGGTAAACTTTTTATAAGTGACCTGGTCGAGAAGAGCGTGCCCTCGGTTGGGCGAAAGATCGTTGGAGATGAGCGTATGGTAGAGCCGAGCTAGATCGGTAGCCGAACCGCACAGGCCGCTGCCGGGTCCGAATGAGGGAGGCACCGCTGTCCAGTGGCCGGCTTTTTTCTCCATCATAGAAATGGTGGAAAGACGCGAGGGAGATGCAAAAAACATGTGGCCGGCTCGGGCGGGTTGGAGAATTTTCTGGTGAAGAAAATCTTCCCACGGAATTTGGGTTTGGCGGGCAAGCCACTGGCCGAGAAGCCACCAACCGCCACGCGGGTCGTAGGCGGCTTGGCACGGAAGGAGGGAGAAGTCGCGGGGCTCTGCTTTGGCCAGGATAGCAAAAATCTCTTTGGCCGGGGAGTGAACGGGGAGATTGGGGAAACGCAATCCGGTGCGGTGGGTGAGAACATCGGTCAGATTGAGGCCCCCGAAATAACTCGAGGCGAGTTCGGGAAATGTTGTTTGTAGCGGGGTCGAGTCGAGTTGGGGTGCCCGAGTCAGAAGGGAGAGAACCCCGAGAGCCGTAACTGGTTTTCCGGCGGAGTACCAAGGAACGGAGTCGGATGGATCGGTGACTGAGCCCCCGTGAAGGGTGAAGAGTTGGGTGGCCGAGAACGCGGCGAGGGTAAAGCCCGCCCACCGATTTTCCCTGACGCCGGCCTCGAGGAGGAGCCTCGTGGGGGTCAGATCAGGCATCGGGCTCGAGGGGAAGGTCGCCGGGTTCGTGGCGCAGGGCCACATGGGTCACCCCTGGGAAAGAGTCGCGCAAGGCTTGATTGACGCGGTTTTCGATTTCGAAGACTTGGCGGGCGGTGAGTTGGTCGGCGACCTGGATGTGCAGATCGATGTGAATGTCATTCTGCATTCCGTGAGACCGGATGGCGTGGGCACCGCGAACGCCCTCAATCTTCTCGGCGACCGATCGGATGAGAGCGGGATCGAGGCGAGTGGCATCGGAAACGACTTTGACCCCTTCGATGGCGATTTCATAAATGGCGCGGGCGAGAAAGAGGACAATTCCGACCGCGAGAAGAGGGTCGAGCCAAGGGAGGCCAAAGGCGCCACTGGCCAGGGCGGCGATGGCGAGAAGGGACGAGTAGATATCGGTTCGGGTGTGAGCGGCATCGGCGAGAAGGAGGGGGCTGGAGACCTCGAGCCCAGCCCGCTTTTCCCAATTGGAGAGGAAAGTATTGATGACGATGCCGACACTGAGGAGGGCGATGCCCCAAGGGCTGAAGTGGGGCGCGGGGGCGTGATGAATCAATCGCGAAAGAGCGGCGCCTAAAATTTCCCAAGCGCTGAGAAAAAGAAGACCGGCCACGATGATGGTGGTGAGAATTTCATATTTGCGGTGGCCATAGGGATGGTTGGCATCGGGGGGGCGAGCGGCGGCGGTGATGCCGATCAGGGCGATGACGCTGGCGGCACAATCGAGCAGAGAGTGCATGGCATCCGAAACAACGCCGAGGCTCCCGAATTTCCAACCGATGGCAAACTTGAGGCCGGCGAGAAGGGCGTTGCAGCCGAGGGCGGTGAGGAGAACGCGGCGGATTCGATCCGTGCGAGCGGTTTCACTCACGGGCGCCGATCGGCGGCACCGCCCGCACGCGGGGCGAGGTAGGCGGCCAATCCGTGGGTGAGTTCGGGGGTGTGGAAGCCGAGAAGTTGGCGGGCGGGTTCCGCGTCCCCGACTTGGCCTTCTTCTAGCATGGTGATTTGGTCGGTGGTGAGGGGGGGACGGGGCAGGAGGCGTTCCGTGACCGCGGCCAAAAGGCGGCAGAGAGGAAGGGGGATGGGGAATAAAATCGGTTTACGGCGGGTGAGCCAGAGCCAAGGGAGTGTGAGGAGAATGATGTCGGGGTTGTTTTCGACCCAAGTGGGTTGACGACCGAGGGCATGAGCGATGGCCAGGGCGAGGTCCCCCAAGGTGGTGGTGGGGCCGCAGAGGTCGAACGTTTTTCCGACCGCTTGGGATTGGCCGAGGGAGCGAACGACTGAGTCGGCGACCGACGAGACGGAGACTGGGCAGAGGGTGACTTGTTTTCCTCCGGGAATGGGAAGAAAACCGCCGGACAGCCAAGAAAGTGGTGGCTGAAGCAGGGTGGCGAGTTGGGTGGTGGACGCATCCCCTTTCCCATAAATTAAAGAGGGGCGAAAGATGGTGGCGGCCAAGCCGCTGGCCCGAACGATCTGTTCTGCCTCCCATTTCGTTTGGTGATAAAGAGAAGCGGCCAGCGGGCGAGTGCCGAGGGCGCTGAGGTGGAGAAAGCGCGGGACGGAGGCGGCGCGGGCGGCGGCGACAACGTGGGCGGTGCCTTGAAGGTGGACCTTGGGAAAGGTTTGGGAGGAAAATTCGCGAATGATGCCAACGGTGTGAATGACCGCTTGGGCGTGATGGAAAGCGTGGCGCAGGGAGTCGGGCTGAGTGATGTCGGCCGGGAAAAACTCGACCCCGGGGGGGAGGGCGTCGCTGGGAGTGCGGGAGACGGCACGGACGGGGAGACCCTCGGCACGTAGGGCGCGGCAAATTTCGCGACCGACAAAACCGGTTCCACCTGTTACGACAATCATATGCCCCCGATGCTGGAAGAAGTGGTGATCAACACACGGATTCATACCGAATTTCTGCCCTTAGCACAAATCTTGGAAGAGGCAGCCGCCCGGAGAGGTTGGCGGGATGGGTTACTGCAGGTGATTGTTCCCCACACGACGGCGGGGGTGACGATTCAGGAGGGGGCTGATCCCGATGTGCGGAGAGACATGGCGGTCGCGTTGGAGAGCGCGGTTCCATGGAAAAATCGGGAGTATCGGCACGGCGAAGGCAACAGTGCGGCGCATGTGAAGGCGGCAATGGTGGGGAACCATCTGGCGTGGCCGATGGAGGGGGGGAAGTTAAAATTTGGAACCTGGCAGATGATCTATTTGGCGGAGTTTGATGGGCCGCGGACGCGACGGGTCTGGGTGGGTTTTCAGCCGATGATGGGGGCGCCTCAGTCCAAGATTTCGTGAAGTTTGGCGGAGGGGAACAGTTTGCCCGGGCATTCGGTCGGTTTGGTATTGATTTCGCGGTGGAGGCGAAATTTGAGTCGGGGGGAGGGTTGGAGTTGGCGGAGGAATTGAACGAGTTCGATCAGGGCGGCCTTTTGGCGGGGGTCGGGCTGGTGATGGCTAAAGTCGCCGACGAGGCAAATGCCAATGGCGATTTCGTTGAGGCTGTCGCTGGCCACGTGGCCCCCCTGAATTTGCCGGGTCCAGCGTGAGCCCACCTCAATTTGGCCGTCGCCCGAGTCGGAGCCGTTTCCGATGACGAAGTGGTAGGCCATGCCGTTTTCCATACCGCGCTCTTTGTGATACGCGTCGAAAATGCGCGCATTGCCCCCGCCCGTACCACTGTGGTGAACGACGATGTACTCCCACTTCCGGAGGCGGGCGCGGGCGGAATCGATCTGTCGGCGCACGGGGGCAACAAAAGAGATTTTGGGCGGGGTGGGTATGGGGAGGGCGGGAGGAGCAGGTTTGGCCAGAGGCGCGGCGGTGAGTGGTGCGGTCAGGCGCAGGGTTTGGCCGATTTGCAGAGGGCTGTCGTTGAGTCGATTCCAGCGACGCAGATCTTCGAGGGAGACGCCGTGTTGTCGGGAAATTTTGCTTAAGGTATCACCCTTCTGGATTCTGACGGAGGTCAGCCGGGTCGGATTGGACGGGGTCGGAGACGGGGCAGGGGTGCTGGCGGTGGCGGAGGGGAGGCGAAGGATATCGCCGGGGTGAAGACGGGCGGGTTGGATGGTGGGATTGGCTTGGGCGAGAGCTTCAGGGGAAACGGCGTGCTGCTT